>NZ_RJOG01000017.1:0-42481 GCF_003942965.1 Streptococcus mitis
ACCCAAGTCCGGCTGAAGGGAACGGTCTTGAAAACCGTCAGGCGTGTAAAAGCGTGCGTGGGTTCGAATCCCACATCCTCCTTTAGTATTAACGCGGGATGGAGCAGCTCGGTAGCTCGTCGGGCTCATAACCCGAAGGTCGTAGGTTCAAATCCTGCTCCCGCAATAAGGCTCGGTAGCTCAGTTGGTAGAGCAATGGATTGAAGCTCCATGTGTCGGCGGTTCGATTCCGTCTCGCGCCATTTATATTAATAGTGAATATGCGGGTGTAGTTTAGTGGTAAAACTACAGCCTTCCAAGCTGTTGTCGCGAGTTCGATTCTCGTCACCCGCTTTGAACTTTGTTCAAATTACCAAGTTTTTAACTTGGGCGCGTAGCTCAGGTGGTTAGAGCGCACGCCTGATAAGCGTGAGGTCGGTGGTTCGAGTCCACTCGTGCCCATTAATAGGAGAATTACTCAAGAGGCTGAAGAGGACGGTTTGCTAAATCGTTAGGTCGGGTAACTGGCGCAAGGGTTCGAATCCCTTATTCTCCGTTTTTATATGAGTGCTTATGGACTCTCTATTAACAACTGTAGCGTGTTGAAGAAAAGCTAAGCTCGAGAAAGGACGAACTTCGTCCTTTCTTTTTTTATGTTCTGAGCGATAAAAATCCGTTTTTTGAAGTTTTCAAAGTTCCGAAAACTAAAGGCATTGCGCTTGATAAGTTTGATGAGATTATTGGTCGCTTCTAATTTGGTGTTAGAATAGGGTAGATTAAAGGCGTTGACAATCTTCTCTTTATCCTTGAGAAAAGTTTTAAAGACAGTCTGAAAAAGGGGATGAAGCTGCTTTAGATTGTCCTCGATAAGTCCGAAAAATTTGTCTGGCTCCTTGTTATGAAAGTGAAAGAGTAAGAGTTGATAGACATTGTAGTGGTGTCTCAAATATTCTGAATAGCTCAAAAGCTTATCTAGAATTTCTTTATTTGTTAAGTGCATACGAAAAGTAGGGCGATAAAATCGTTTATCACTCAATTTACGACTATCCTGCTGGATGAGCTTCCAGTAGCGTTTGATGGCCTTGTATTCATGGGATTTTCTATAGAATTGATTCATGATTTGAAGAGGTACACGACTTATTGTACGGATTAGGTGTTTGAGTAAGACAGTCCACTGACCATATGGACGAAATTCGAAAGCGAAGCTGTTTAGCCAAGTTATAGTAGGGACTAAACAGATCCATAGTAATGATCTTCACCTGACAACCAATAGCTCTATCGTAGCGCAGAAAGTGATTTCGGATGACAGTTTGTGTCCTGCATCATTTTCGAGCGATGATAGCACTTAAATCGACGCTTTCTAAGGAGGATTCTAGTAGGCATACCAGTCGTTTCAAGGTAAGGAATTTTAGATGGTTTTTGAAAATCATATTTCTTCATTTGACTTCCACAATCAGGACAAGATGGTACCTTATAATCTAGTTTAGCAATGATTTCCTTGTGGGTATCCCTATTAACAACATCCATAATTTGGATATTAGGGTCTTTAATCTCTAGTAATTTTGTGATAAAATGTAATGGTTCCATAGATTGTTTCTAATGATAGTTTTGTCGCTTTTCATTATAAATCTTATGGAACTTTTTGTATCATTTTTGGTATAATAGTAGTTATTCAAATTTTATTTAGATTATGAAAGTGTAGGGAAGTATGTCTCGTTCTATCGATTTATTAAAACATCGGTATTTAAAAAATATTAAAGAAAATCCTGGATTGTTTGTCGGGATTGAGCTGGAATATCCTGTTGTAAACTTGGAAGGGGATGCTACAGATGTTGAAGTTATCAAACATTTATTCCGATATTTAGTTTCTGCTTTGGATTTTACTGTCGAAAAGGTTGATGATTTTGGGACTCCTATTCAGTTAGTGGATCCAGTAAGTCAGGATACTATTTTATTTGAAGTTTCCTATACTACGATTGAGTTTGCATTTGGTAAGGCTGAAACGATACGAGAGGTTGAAGAACGTTTTAGTATTTATATGAAAGCAATTCAGAAGAAGTTAGCTGAATCAAATCATGCTATTATTGGCTGTGGTATTCATCCCAACTGGGATAAAAATGAGAATTGTCCAGTGGCTTTCCCGCGGTATCGCATGTTGATGGATTATTTGAATTTGAGTAGAAATGTGACTAAATCAGACTTGCATCATTTCCCTGAATACGGTGCTTTTATCTGTGGGAGTCAGGTACAGTTGGATGTTTCAAAGTCTAACTACTTACGAGTGATTAATGCTTTTACCCAAATTGAAGCGGCTAAGGCGTATTTATTTGCCAATTCTGAGTTTTCAGGTGAGGATTGGGATACGAAAATTGCAAGGGATATTTTCTGGGAAGAATCGATGCATGGTATATATCCAGAAAACGTCGGGGTCAATGCTAGACTCTTTGAAGATGAGGATGATTTTTTTGATTATCTAGATCATTCTGCAATTTTTACTGCGGAACGTGATGAACAAACATATTATTTTTATCCGATTCAGGCAAGGGACTATTTGCCTACACCTGAAATCCAAGCATATGCACTTAATGGGGATGAGATTATTATTTATCCTCAAGAGAAGGATTTTGAAACACATCGTAGTTATCAGTACCAAGACTTAACGACTCGCGGAACAGTTGAGTTTCGTAGTGTGTGTACTCAACCTCTAGATAGAACCTTCGCTTCAGCAGCTTTTCACTTAGGATTGTTGGTTAATTTAGATAAGTTAGAAGCTTACTTAGAAGCAGCACCTTTCTTTAAAGAATTTGGGAGAAATTATAAGTCTTTAAGACGACAATTTTCTAAGAAAAAGCTTACAGATCAGGAAGAAACTACGATTATTGAAATTTCCAAAGACTTACTCCTGCTAGCCGAGGAAGGACTGGAGATGAGAAATAAGCAAGAAATTACCTACTTACAGCCTTTGAAAGAAGAATTGAGCCTATAATTTCTCTTATAAGAGGAGAATTTTCTGAAAAATCATGATATAATGGATGAGACTATAGATAAAGGATAGAGAGTAATGACATTAGTTTATCAATCAACGCGTGATGCCAACAATACAGTAACTGCTAGCCAAGCTATTTTGCAAGGTTTGGCGACGGACGGTGGTTTATTTACACCGCTTACTTATCCAAAGGTAGATTTGGACTTTGACAAATTGAAAGATGCTTCTTATCAGGAAGTTGCTAAGATTGTTTTGTCAGCATTTTTAGATGACTTTACAGCTGAAGAGTTGGACTACTGTATCAACAATGCCTACGATAGCAAGTTTGATACTCCAGCTATCGCACCATTAGTGAAATTAGACGGGCAATACAACCTGGAGCTTTTCCATGGTTCAACAATTGCCTTTAAGGATATGGCCTTGTCTATTTTGCCATACTTTATGACAACAGCTGCTAAGAAGCATGGTTTGGAGAATAAGATTGTCATCTTAACAGCGACATCTGGTGATACTGGGAAGGCTGCTATGGCAGGGTTTGCGGATGTTCCTGGTACTGAGATTATCGTCTTTTATCCAAAGGATGGTGTCAGCAAGGTACAAGAGTTGCAAATGACCACTCAGACTGGTGACAATACTCATGTTATTGCTATTGATGGTAACTTTGATGATGCCCAAACTAATGTGAAGCATATGTTTAACGATGTGGCTCTTCGTGAGAAGTTGGCAGCCAACAAGTTGCAATTTTCATCGGCTAACTCTATGAATATTGGCCGTTTGGTGCCACAGATTGTTTATTATGTTTATGCCTATGCTCAGTTGGTTAAGACTGGTGAGATTGTGGCTGGTGATAAGGTCAACTTCACAGTACCAACAGGAAACTTTGGAAATATCTTGGCTGCCTTTTATGCTAAGCAAATTGGTCTACCAGTTGACAAATTAATCTGTGCTTCAAATGACAACAATGTTTTGACAGACTTCTTCAAGACACGTGTTTACGACAAGAAGCGTGAGTTTAAGGTAACAACTAGTCCATCTATGGATATTTTGGTATCTTCAAACTTGGAACGTTTGATTTTCCATCTTTTGGGTAATGATGCTGTTAAGACAGCTGAACTCATGAATGCTTTGAATAGCCAAGGTCAATATGAGTTGACTAATTTTGATGCAGAGATTTTGGACCTCTTTGCAGCTGAATATGCGACTGAGGAAGAAACAGCAGCAGAAATCAAGCGTATCTATGAGTCAGATTCTTATATCGAGGATCCACATACGGCGGTTGCCTCTGCAGTTTATAAGAAATACCAAGCTGCTACTGGAGATGCGACTAAGACAGTGATTGCATCAACAGCTAGTCCATACAAGTTCCCAGTGGTTGCAGTAGAAGCTGTAATAGGGAAAGTTGGCTTGACTGACTTTGAAGCCTTGGCTCAATTACATGAAATTTCAGGAGTGGCTGTGCCACCTGCAGTTGATGGGCTTGAAACAGCTCCTGTTCGTCACAAGACAACAGTGGCAGCTGCTGATATGCAAGCAGCGGTTGAGTCTTATTTAGGACTTTAAGACAGAAGGAGTAAACTCGGTTGGGAAGCCAACTGAGTTTCTTTTCATCAGGAGGACGGATTGTTTAAGAAAAATAAAGACATTCTTAATATTGCCTTGCCAGCTATGGGCGAAAACTTTTTGCAGATGCTCATGGGGATGGTGGATAGTTACTTGGTAGCCCACTTGGGCTTGATAGCTATTTCGGGTGTATCAGTAGCTGGCAATATTATCACGATTTACCAGGCGATTTTCATCGCTCTGGGGGCTGCTATTTCCAGTGTTATTTCAAAAAGTTTAGGACAGAAGGATCAATCTATGCTAGCCTATCATGTGACTGAGACGTTGAAGATTACCTTACTAGTAAGTTTCCTTTTAGGAGCTTTGTCCATCTTCGCTGGGCAAGAGATGATAGGACTATTGGGAACGGAAAGGGCTGTAGCTGAGAGTGGTGGACTCTACCTATCCTTGGTAGGCGGATCGATTGTTCTCTTAGGTTTAATGACTAGTCTGGGAGCTTTGATTCGTGCAACGCATAATCCACGTTTGCCCCTCTATGTTAGTTTTTTATCCAATGCCTTGAATATTCTCTTTTCCAGTCTAGCTATTTTTGTACTGGATATGGGGATAGCTGGTGTTGCTTGGGGGACAATTCTGTCTCGTTTGGTAGGTCTTGTGATTTTATGGTCGCAATTAAAGTTGCCTTTTGAGAAACCGACTTTTGGTTTAGATAAGGAACTATTGACCTTAGCTTTTCCAGCAGCTGGAGAGCGGCTTATGATGCGGGCTGGAGATGTCGTTATCATTGCTTTGGTCGTTTCTTTTGGAACGGAGGCAGTGGCGGGAAATGCGGTCGGAGAAGTCTTGACCCAGTTTAACTACATGCCTGCTTTTGGAGTTGCTACGGCAACGGTCATGCTGGTAGCTCGAGCAGTTGGAGAGGATAATTGGGAAAGAGTAGCTAGTTTGAGCAAGCAAACCTTTTGGCTTTCTCTGATTCTCATGTTGCCTTTGACCTTTAGTATCTATGCCTTGGGTGTACCATTAACTCATCTCTATACGACAGATCCTCTAGCAGTTGAGGATAGTGTTCTAGTGACACTGTTTTCACTACTTGGAACCCCTATGACGACAGGAACAGTCATCTATACGGCAGTCTGGCAGGGTTTGGGAAATTCTCGGCTTCCCTTTTATGCGACAAGTATAGGAATGTGGTGTATTCGCATTGGGACAGGATATCTGATGGGGCTTGCTTTTGGTTGGGGCTTGCCCGGTATTTGGGCCGGAACCCTTTTGGATAATGGTTTTCGTTGGTTATTTCTACGTTACCGTTACCAGCGTTATATGAGCTTGAAAGGATATGAAATGCAAAAAACAGCTTTTATTTGGGATTTAGACGGGACTTTATTGGACTCTTATGAAGCGATTTTGTCAGGGATTGAGGAAACTTTTGCTCAGTTTTCTATTCCTTATGATAAGGAGCAGGTGAGAGAGTTTATCCTCAAGTTTTCTGTGCAGGATTTACTCGTGCAGGTGGCAGAAGAGAGAAAATTGGATGTGGAAATGCTAAATCAGGTGCGTGCACAGAGTCTGGCTGAGAAGAATGCTCAGGTAGTTTTGATGCCAGGTGCGCGTGATGTGCTAGCTTGGGCAGACCAAGCAGGAATTCAGCAGTTTGTTTACACTCATAAGGGAGACAATGCTCTTACCATTCTCAGAGACTTGGGTTTGGAATCCTATTTCACGGAGATTTTAACCAGTCAGAGTGGCTTTGCGCGGAAGCCAAGTCCAGAAGCGGCTATATATTTGCTAGACAAGTATCAGTTGGATTCTGAGAAGACCTATTATATAGGAGATCGGACTCTGGATGTGGAATTTGCCCAGAATAGTGGGATTCAAAGTATCAACTTTTTAGAGTCGACTTATGAAGGAAATCACAGGATTCAAGCGTTAGCAGATATTTCTCGTTTTTTTAAGGCTGAGCGATAAAAAGATTGTGTCAGTTTTGTGACAGAGACCTAACAAACTATTTCAAGTAACCGAGTTTGTTACAAGGAATAGACAGTTCTGTTAAATAGGCCCGAGAGGGCTTTTTTTCTGCTCTTTTTGTGTTATGATAGACAGGTACTCATTTGAAAGGAATTTGAAAGAATGAAGAAAAGAATATTATTAGCCTCAACGGTAGCCTTGTCATTTGCCCCAGTATTGGCAACTCAAGCAGAAGAAGTTCTTTGGACTGCACGTAGTGTTGAGCAAATCCAAAACGATTTGACTAAAACGGACAACAAAACAAGTTATACCGTTCAGTATGGTGATACCTTGAGCACCATTGCAGAAGCCTTGGGTGTAGATGTCACAGTTCTTGCAAATTTGAATAAAATCACGAATATGGACTTGATTTTCCCAGAAACTGTTTTGACAACGACCGTCAATGAAGCAGAAGAGGTAACGGAAGTTGAAATCCAAACTCCTCAAGCAGACTCTAGTGAAGAAGTGACAACTGCGACAGCAGATTTGACAACCAATCAAGTAACCGTAGATGATCAAACTGTTCAAGTTGCAGATCTTTCTCAACCAATTGCAGAAGCGCCAAAAGCGGTAGAAACTACAAGTACAAAAGAAGTAGCAACAAGTTCAGCAGTTACAGAGACAGTGACTGCTTCAGAAGAAGTGACACCATCTACAGACTCTTCTTCGTCATCGAAGCAAACAGTCGAAACAACCAGTCCAGTTGAAGAAGCGGCCCCTCAAGCAATGACTCCAGCTGAGAAAGAGGAAACACAAGCCAGCACACAAGCTGCTTCAACAGTGGAACCAACTACAACTCCAGTAGAAGAAAAAGCACCAGAATCAACTGCAACAAGTTCAGAAGAAGCAAAAGAAGCATCATCAAGTGAAGCTACACCAGCAGTTTCTACTTATCAACCAGAAGAGACGAAAACAGCTTCAACAATTTACGCGGCACCAGCTGCGCCTGATTATGCTGGACTTGCAGTAGCAAAATCTGAAAATGCAGGTCTTCAACCACAAACGGCTGCCTTTAAAGAAGAAATTGCTAACTTGTTTGGCATCACATCCTTTAGTGGTTACCGTCCAGGAGACAGTGGAGATCACGGAAAAGGTTTGGCTATTGACTTTATGGTACCAGAAAGCTCAGAACTAGGGGATAAGGTTGCGGAATACGCTATTCAAAACATGGCCAGCCGTGGAATTAGTTACATTATTTGGAAACAACGTTTCTATGCTCCATTCGATAGCAAATATGGGCCAGCTAATACTTGGAATCCAATGCCAGACCGTGGTAGCGTGACAGAAAATCACTATGATCACGTTCACGTTTCAATGAATGGATAAACCATACTTTGTAATATCATTTTGACGAATGAGATCTAGCTTTCATGATAGGAAGTAAGTCTCATTCGTTTTTTTCTTTGTCATACTCTTCGAAAATTAAATTCAAACCACGTTAGTTTTATCTGCAACCTCAAAGCTGTGCCTTGAGCAACCTGCGGCTAGCTTCCTAGTTTGCTCTTTGATTTTCATTGAGTATCAATATGAATGGAAAATGGAAGTTAGCATTTTGTAATAATCCAAGCAACATTCTTGCAATTTATTTTACTTTGCATCATACTTGATTAGTCAATTATTGATAAATCAATCGAAAAGAGAAAAGAAATGATAGAGATTCAAGATCTGCTTTATCAACTCCGCTTGTCTGAGCAAGCGAGTACGCAATTATTTGAAAAAAGACTTGGGATTAGTTTGACACGGTATCAGATTTTATTATTTTTGCTGAAGCATTCCCCTTGTAATCAAATAGCGGTTCAGGAGCGTTTGAAGATTGATCAGGCTGCTTTGACCCGACATTTCAAAATTCTGGAAAAGGAATGTTTGGTGGAGCGTCATCGTAATCCTGAAAATCAGCGGGAAGTGTTAGTAGAGGCTACGAAGTATGCCAAGGAGCAGTTAGTGGTGAATCCACCTCTGCAGCATATCAAGGTTAAGCAAGAGATGGAAAGTATCTTAACAGAGTCTGAAAGAACAGAACTCAGCCGTTTAGTAAATAAATTGGTTTTGGGTATTGAAAATATAGAAATTTAAGGAGAAATAGATGTCAATTATTACAATCATTTTAGCAACGATTGTTGCTTTGGAGCATTTTTACATTTTTTATTTGGAAAGTATTGCAACGCAATCAGATGCGACTAGTCGTGTCTTTAATATGGACAAGGAAGAATTGGCTCGTCCGTTAGTAAGTTCATTGTTTAAAAATCAAGGGATTTATAATGCTTTGCTAGGAGTCTTTCTCCTGTATGGGATTTATTTCTCACAGAATTTAGAAATTGTGACTATTTTTGTCTTATTTGTGATTGGTGCTGCGGCTTATAGCTCTCTCACAGCGGATAAGAAAATTATTTTAAAGCAAGGTGGACCAGCTATTTTGGCCTTGATCAGTATTTTACTCTTTAAATAAACTTTAATGCCGGTCTGATCCTCTCTAGTCCTTTTCACTCCAGAATAAGGGAAATATGTTATACTTGTTTTTAAGAAAAAAGTTTCATTGAATTTGTTTTGAGGAGTAAGAAATGAAAGTATTAGTGACAGGTTTTGAGCCCTTTGGAGGGGAAAAGGTCAATCCAGCTTTGGAGGCCATTAAAGGTTTACCAGCTGAAATCCATGGTACTGAGGTCCGTTGGTTAGAAGTGCCAACAGTCTTTCACAAATCGGCTCAAGTATTGGAAGAAGAGATGAACCGCTATCAACCTGACTTTGTCCTTTGTATCGGCCAAGCAGGTGGAAGAACCAGCTTGACACCTGAGCGAGTAGCCATTAATCAAGACGATGCACGCATTCCTGATAACGAAGGCAATCAGCCGATTGACCTTCCCATTCGAGCGGATGGTGCTTCGGCCTACTTTAGTAGTCTGCCGATTAAAGCGATGGTCCAAGCTATAAAAAAAGAGGGCTTGCCGGCCTCTGTTTCAAATACGGCAGGGACTTTTGTCTGCAATCATTTGATGTATCAGGCTCTCTATTTGGTAGAAAAGAAATTTCCACATGTTAAGGCAGGTTTTATGCACATTCCTTATATGATGGAACAGGTGGTGAATCGACCGACTACTCCAGCTATGAGTTTAGTGGATATTAGGCGAGGGATAGAAGCAGCAATCGGAGCCATGATAGAATATGGAGATGAGGACCTCAAGTTGGTAGGCGGAGAAACTCATTGATAGAAAAAAGCTTGAGGGAAAACCTTCAAGCTTTTGGACGTTTGCGAGCCAATACTGCTCGGTAAAAAATCACTTTATTGATTTGAATGTAGGGTAGGAGTGAGAAACTAGCAATTCCAAAAGTAATCCAATTGAGGAAGTACCAAGGAAGGAGTTGTAGGTCTAGAATAAAGCGCTGAAATTTGTAGCCTTTCATCAGGAAACGGCTGGTTTTTAGGATTTGTCCTGGTTTAGCTTGTCCTAAGTCTAGGGTATCACAGAGGAGAAATTCTACCTGCGAATAGGCATAGTATTGTGGGATATAGAGACTATTTCCGACAATCATCAAGAGGATACTTGCTAGAAAGTAGAGACCAAAGGTCATGAGGAAGCGTTCGGTTTCAATTGATGTGAGATCCAGATTGGGAAACTCGGGGTGAAGGACAACGAATTTCTTGGCTAAAAAGCTACTGTAAAAGAGGAAGTAAATCCCGAGTAAACTAGGAATGCTCCATAAGAAGAGATAGAAGCGTTTGAGAAGGAGAGTCAAAAAGGTTTGTGAAAAGTGCTCTTCGTTAAAGAGAGTGAGACTGTTTTTGACGGATAGTTCTGTATCAGGATTCTTGATGAGTTTCAGCGTTGTATAAACTGAACTGGTCAGGAGGATTGTCCCGATAAAGGAGACTAATAGTGGGAAAAGGTAGACTTGGGATATATGGCCAAACACGCTAAAAAAGGGTTCTTCTAAAACACTCTCGTTGATGCGCTCTAAGGGATTAAGGAAGCCAGACAAGATGACCAGCATGCTAGGTAATAGATAGACGAGAAAGAGGCGGGGATTTTCAGCTTGAAATTGTCTAGCCTGCAGACGAATGGTTTTTAAATCAATTTTTGGGTATTTCATTCTCTCATTATACCATAGTTCGTGACAGTTCCTACTTTTTTTGATAAAATCATACAGTATGCCCTTGGGCACAAAGTATGAACTGGGACTGTCTTTCCCAGCTTCGGAGGTAAAAAATGTCAGATTCACCAATCAAATATCGTTTGATTAAGAAAGAAAAACATACAGGAGCTCGTCTGGGAGAAATCATCACCCCCCACGGCACCTTCCCGACACCTATGTTTATGCCAGTTGGGACCCAAGCTACTGTCAAAACTCAGTCGCCAGAAGAGTTAAAGGAGATGGGTTCAGGGATTATCCTATCAAACACTTATCATCTCTGGCTGCGTCCTGGAGATGAACTCATCGCACGCGCAGGTGGTCTCCACAAGTTCATGAATTGGGACCAGCCTATCTTGACAGATAGTGGTGGTTTCCAGGTTTATTCTCTAGCAGATAGCCGAAATATCACAGAAGAAGGGGTAACCTTTAAAAACCATCTCAATGGTTCTAAGATGTTCCTATCCCCAGAAAAAGCCATTTCTATTCAGAATAATTTGGGATCAGACATCATGATGTCCTTTGATGAATGTCCCCAGTTTTATCAACCTTATGACTACGTTAAGAAATCAATCGAGCGTACCAGCCGTTGGGCTGAGCGTGGTTTGAAGGCTCACCGTCGTCCACATGACCAAGGTTTGTTTGGGATTGTGCAGGGGGCAGGATTTGAAGACCTGCGTCGCCAATCAGCTCATGACCTTGTCAGCATGGATTTCCCAGGATACTCTATCGGTGGCTTAGCAGTGGGAGAAACCCACGAAGAGATGAATGCGGTCTTGGACTTTACAACTCAACTGCTACCTGAAAATAAACCTCGTTATCTGATGGGTGTGGGAGCGCCAGATAGCTTGATTGATGGGGTGATTCGTGGGGTGGATATGTTTGACTGTGTCTTGCCGACTCGTATCGCTCGTAACGGAACTTGTATGACCAGTCAAGGTCGTTTGGTTGTCAAAAATGCTCAGTTTGCTGAGGACTTTACACCACTGGATCCTGAATGTGATTGCTACACATGTAAGAACTATACACGCGCTTATCTTCGTCACCTGCTCAAGGCTGATGAAACCTTTGGTATCCGCTTGACTAGCTACCACAATCTTTACTTCTTGCTTAACCTGATGAAACAAGTGCGACAAGCCATCATGGATGACAATCTCTTGGAATTCCGTGAGTATTTTGTTGAAAAATATGGCTATAATAAATCAGGTCGTAATTTCTAAAATGGAATTGATATAAGCTAAAAATCCTAAGTTTTCTCTTGGGATTTTTCTTCTTTTTTTGATAGAATAAAGTGTATAATGAAAGGGAGAATAAACTCGTATGCGCATTAAATGGTTTTCCTTGATTAGGATTACAGGTTTACTACTGGTACTCTTGTATCATTTCTTTCAGACTATCTTTCCTGGAGGATTTTTCGGGGTAGATGTCTTTTTCACATTTTCAGGTTTCCTGATTACGGCTCTACTTTTAGAAGAGTTTGGCAAGAAATATCAGATTGATTTACGGGGCTTTTTTAAGAGACGCTTTTATCGGATTGTGCCACCTGTGGTTTTGATGGTCTTGGTAACCATGCCCTTTACCTTTCTAGTTCGCCAAGATTATGTGGCTGGAATTGGTAGTCAAATTGCAGGTGTTTTAGGATTCATGACCAACTTCTATGAACTCCTAACAGGTGGAAGTTATGAATCTCAGTTCATTCCTCATTTGTTTGTTCATAATTGGAGTTTGGCCGTTGAGGTTCACTACTATATTCTCTGGGGCTTGGCAGTTTGGTTATTATCCAAACAGGCTAAATCAAATGGTCAATTGAAGGGAATGGTCTTTCTTTTGTCTGTTGCTGCCTTCTTGATTAGTTTCTTCTCCATGTTTATTGGTAGTTTTCTAGTAACCTCTTATTCCTCTGTTTACTTCTCCAGTTTAACTCATGTCTATCCATTCTTTTTAGGAAGTATCTTAGCAACGATTGTAGGTGTTCGAGAGACAACTTCCTTAGTTAAGCAGTTGGATAAAATCTGGGATTTACGCAAGACCTTGTTGGTTTTTGTAGGAGGTTTTGGCTTCTTACTCATTTTGACCTTCTTTGTCAAATTTACCTATCTCTTTGCCTATCTTATGGGCTTCTTGCTTGCCAGCCTTGCAGCCCTTGCTATGATTTTAGCGGCGCGTGTTTTACATGAAAAGACACCTCATGTGCAGGAACCAAAGATGATTAGCTTTTTAGCAGATACTAGCTATGCAGTTTATCTCTTCCATTGGCCTTTCTATATCATTTTTTCACAGTTGACATCAAATCTTCTTGCTGTGTTATTAACTTTGATTTTTTCTTATGGATTCGCCAGCCTATCATTTTATGTGTTGGAACCTTGGATTGCAGGAAAGAACACACCTGTTTTACAAACCCTTCGTCCTCTTCCTCATATTCACACAATCCTTGCAGCAAGTACAGGAATCTTGGCCTTCATTGTCTTCTTAGTAACTCTGTTGGCACCACAAGTGGGAGCTTTTGAGACAGACTTAACTGTCAATGGCTTGAAGCAAGCTGCAACAAATATTAACCAGACCAAGGTAATGACAGAACGAGCAGAAGCTGATAGTTTAGGAATTGCTGATGGCACTATGTTAATTGGTGATTCGGTAGCACTAAGAGCTAATACAGCGTTGCAGACAGCCCTTCCAGGGGCACAGATTAATGCACAAGTCAGCAGAACAACCAAGACCGCCAACGAAATCATGCTCAACAATAGCCAGAATAAATTTCTACCAAAGATGGTGGTTATTGCAACTGGGGTAAATAATCCTGAAAATTACAAGGAAGATTGGGATAGTATCGTGAAAAATCTTCCTAAGGGGCACCATATGGTTTTGGTGACTCCTTATGAAGGAGATAAGACAAAAGAGACCTATGCAATCGTTGAGAAGGAGGCTGCCTATATGAGAGAATTGGCAGAGAAGACTCCTTACATCACGATAGCAGATTGGAATCAAGCTGCTAAGGAACATCCAGAAATTTGGGCTGGGACAGACCAAGTCCATTTTGGAAGTGACAATAGTAAAATTGAAGCAGGAGCTAAATTGTATGCAGATACGATTGCTACAGCCTTGCAAACAGCTCAAGACAAGCCAGTCAAATCAAAATAACGTGTACTAAAAAGAGAAGAGTTGGAGAAATCCAGCTCTTTTAAAATATCTCTAGAAAATAGGTCTATACCATTTACAAATAAAAGAGAAAGGTTTATAATGTAATTGACATAATAAATTGTAGAATCAATCTTTTAAGGAGGTTAACATTATGCCTAACTATATTAAAGCGGATCAGTTTTTCTACCCACACGGAGTTCGTCGTGGTGGTTACTTGGAACTTGTGGACGGCAAGTTTGGAAAACATGTAGAACAAATTCCTGAAGGAGCTGAGATTATTGACTATACAGGCTACAGCATTGCTCCAGGACTTGTGGATACTCATATTCATGGATATGCAGGTGTAGATGTGATGGACAACAACATTGAAGGTACATTGCATACTATGAGTGAAGGACTTCTTAGTACCGGTGTTACCAGTTTCTTGCCCACAACTTTAACAGCCACTTATGAGCAATTGCTTGCAGTCACTGAAAATCTTGGGAACCATTACAAAGAAGCAACAGGTGCTAAGATTCGTGGGATTTATTATGAAGGTCCATATTTCACAGAAACTTTTAAGGGTGCACAAAATCCAACTTATATGAGAGATCCGGGTGTTGAGGAGTTTCATTCTTGGCAGAATGCTGCAAAAGGGATGCTAAATAAAATCGCTATTGCACCAGAACGTGATGGGGTGGAAGATTTTGTACGTACTATTACAGGTGAAGGTGTGACAGTTGCACTTGGACACTCAGATGCGACATTTGAACAAGCTAAGAAGGCGGTTGATGCTGGAGCTAGTGTATGGGTACATGCCTATAATGGGATGCGTGGTTTAACACACCGCGAACTCGGTATGGTAGGAGCTATGTATGAGCTCCCACATACTTACGCAGAATTGATTTGTGATGGTTATCACGTAGATCCAAAAGCTTGTGAGATTTTACTTAAGCAAAAGGGGACAGAAAACATCGCTCTTATTACGGACTGTATGACAGCTGGTGGATTGGAAGACGGTGACTATATGTTGGGAGAATTCCCTGTTGTAGTAGCAAATGGAACTGCACGTCTCAAATCTACTGGTAATTTGGCAGGTTCTATCCTCAAACTTAAAGATGGTATGAGAAATGTAGTCGAGTGGGGTATTGCAAATCCACACGAAGCGGTCATGATGGCTAGCCTTAACCCAGCAAAATCTGTTAATATTGACGATGTCTGTGGCCAAATCCGTGAAGGTTATGATGCGGACTTCATCGTATTAGATAAAGATTTGGAATTGGTAGCAACCTATCTAGATGGTGTGAAACGTTATCAAGCATAAGGGAGAAAGCAGAAGTTATAGATTAGCTTCTGCTTTTTTATCTATATTACTTTACCGGTAAATAAAAAAGTTAAAAAAATCACAAAAAATCTTGAACAAACAAATGAAAAGGCTTACAATTATATTATAAATAGTACAAATAAAAAAAGGAGGAGTGCTTTATGAAAGCCTATACTTATGTTAAACCAGGACTTGCTTCTTTTGTTGATGTAGACAAACCAGTTATATGCAAGCCAACAGATGCTATTGTGCGTATCGTAAAAACTACTATTTGTGGAACAGACCTCCATATTATCAAAGGGGATGTTCCCGCTTGCCAAAGTGGTACCATTCTTGGTCACGAAGGGATTGGGATTGTTGAAGAAGTTGGGGAAGGAGTTTCTAACTTCAAAAAAGGCGACAAGGTCTTGATTTCTTGTGTTTGTGCCTGTGGTAAATGCTACTACTGTAAAAAAGGGATTTATGCCCACTGTGAAGACGAAGGGGGCTGGATTTTCGGTCACTTGATTGATGGTATGCAGGCTGAATATTTACGTGTCCCTCATGCAGATAACACTCTTTACCACACTCCAGAAAACTTGTCAGATGAAGCCTTGGTTATGCTATCAGACATTCTACCTACTGGATATGAAATTGGTGTCTTGAAAGGGAAAGTAGAACCTGGTTGCAGCGTAGCCATTATTGGTTCAGGTCCAGTTGGATTGGCTGCTCTTTTGACAGCCCAATTCTACTCACCAGCCAAATTGATTATGGTGGACTTAGACGATAACCGCTTGGAAACTGCTGTATCATTTGGTGCGACTCATAAGGTTAATTCTTCAGACCCTGAAAAAGCGATTAAAGAAATTTATGATTTGACAGATGGTCGTGGTGTAGATGTTGCTATCGAAGCTGTTGGTATTCCTGCAACATTTGATTTCTGTCAAAAGATTATCGGTATAGACGGAACAGTTGCCAACTGTGGTGTACATGGTAAACCAGTTGAATTCGATTTGGACAAACTTTGGATTCGCAACATCAATGTAACAACTGGTTTGGTATCTACAAATACCACTCCACAATTGTTGAAAGCTCTTGAAAGTCATAAGATTGAACCAGAAAAATTGGTAACTCATTATTTCAAACTAAGTGAAATTGAAAAAGCCTATGAAGTCTTCAGTAAGGCAGCAGACCACCATGCCATCAAGGTCATCATCGAAAACGATATTTCAGAAGCTTAAGTAGTAAAAACATTTTGGAACATAAGCAAATAGAAATTCAGTCATCATAGGATGGCTGGATTTTTTATTAAAAAAATTAAGAAANGAGCATATTTCTTTCCTTGTTTAGCGGAATTGGTTATAATATACGGTACAAAGGAATGAATGAATATGTATCGTGTTATAGAAATGTACGGAGATTTTGAACCTTGGTGGTTTATAGAAGGTTGGGAAGAAGATATTGTAGCAAGTAGAAAATTTGATCAGTATTATGATGCTCTCAAATACTATAAAACTTGCTGGTTTAGACTGGAACAAGAATCCCCTCTTTATAAAAGTAGAAGTGACTTGATGACTATTTTTTGGGATCCAGAAGACCAACGCTGGTGTGATGAATGTGACGACTATTTACAACAATACCATTCTTTGGCTCTTTTGCAGGACGAGCAGGTTATCCCAGATGAAAAATTACGTCCAGGCTATGAAAAACAAACAGGTAAGGAAAGGCACCGTTCTTGCCGTATGAAATTAAAATAGAGAAAAAGTAACTTTTTTGGAGTTGCTTTTTTTATTTTTCCAAATCTTTGCGAATAGTATAGGTGAGGAGGTAAGTATGGTTCAAGAAATTGCACAAGAAATCATTCGTTCGGCTCGGAAAAAAGGGGCACAAGACATTTATTTTGTCCCCAAGTTAGACGCTTATGAGCTTCATATGAGAATAGGAGACGAGCGCTGTAAAATCGGTTGTTATGATTTCGAAAAATTTGCGGCCGTCATCAGTCACTTTAAGTTTGTGGCGGGTATGAATGTTGGAGAAAAGCGACGTAGTCAACTTGGTTCCTGTGATTATGCCTATGACCAGAAGATGGCGTCCCTACGTCTATCTACTGTAGGCGATTATCGAGGGCAGGAGAGTTTGGTGATTCGCTTGTTGCATGATGAGGAGCAGGATTTGCATTTTTGGTTTCAGGATATTGAAGAACTTGGCAAGCAGTATAGGCAACGTGGTCTCTATCTCTTTGCTGGTCCAGTCGGAAGTGGCAAGACGACCTTGATGCATGAATTGGCCAAGTTACTCTTTAAAGGACAGCAAGTTATGTCCATCGAAGATCCTGTAGAAATCAAGCAGGACGACATGCTTCAGTTGCAGTTGAACGAAGCAATCGGGTTGACCTATGAAAATCTCATCAAACTTTCCTTGCGTCATCGGCCAGATCTCTTGATTATCGGAGAAATTCGGGACAGCGAGACGGCGCGTGCAGTTGTTAGAGCCAGTTTGACAGGGGCGACAGTCTTTTCAACCATCCATGCCAAGAGCATTCGAGGTGTTTATGAGCGCCTGCTGGAGTTGGGTGTGAGTGAGGAGGAATTGGTAGTCGTTCTGCAAGGTGTTTGTTACCAGAGATTAATCGGGGGAGGAGGAATTGTTGACTTTGCAAACAAAGACTATCAAGAACACCAGCCAACTAGCTGGAATGAACAGATTGACCAGCTTCTTAAAGATGGACATATCACAAGTCTTCAGGCTGAAACGGAAAAAATTAGCTACAGCTAAGCAAAAAAATATCATCACCTTGTTTAACAATCTCTTTTCCAGCGGTTTTCATCTAGTGGAGACTATCTCATTTTTAGATAGGAGTGCTTTGTTGGACAAGCAGTGTGTGACCCAGATGCGTACAGGTTTGTCTCAGGGGAAATCATTCTCAGAAATGATGGAAAGTTTGGGTTTTTCAAGTGCCATTGTCACTCAGTTATCCCTAGCTGAAGTTCATGGGAATCTCCACCTTAGTTTAGGAAAGATAGAAGAGTATCTGGACAATCTGACCAAGGTCAAGAAAAAATTAATTGAAGTAGCGACCTATCCCTTGATTTTGCTGGGTTTTCTTTTCTTAATTATGCTGGGGCTACGGAACTATCTACTACCACAACTGGATAGTAGCAATATTGCCACCCAAATCATTGGAAATCTGCCACAAATCTTTCTAGGAATGGTGGGGTTTGTTTCCATACTTGCCCTTTTAGCACTAACTTTCTATAAAAGAAGTTCCAAAATGCGTGTCTTTTCTATCTTAGCGCGTCTTCCCTTCCTTGGAATCTTTGTTCAGACTTATTTGACAGCTTATTATGCGCGTGAATGGGGGAATATGATTTCTCAAGGGATGGAGTTGACGCAGATTTTTCAAATGATGCAGGAACAAGGTTCCCAACTCTTTAAAGAAATCGGTCAACATCTAGCTCAAGCCCTACAAAATGGTCGCGAATTTTCTCAAACCATAGCAACCTATCCTTTCTTTAAGAAAGAGTTGAGTCTTATTATCGAGTATGGTGAAGTCAAGTCCAAGCTGGGGAGTGAGTTGGAAATCTATGCTGAAAAAACTTGGGAAGCCTTTTTTACCCGAGTTAACCGCACCATGAGTTTGGTGCAGCCACTGGTTTTTATCTTTGTGGCACTGATTATCGTTTTACTTTATGCGGCAATGCTCATGCCCATGTATCAAAATATGGAGGTAAATTTTTAACATGAAAAAAATGATGACATTCTTGAAAAAAGCGAAAGTGAAGGCTTTTACACTTGTGGAGATGTTGGTGGTCTTGCTCATCATCAGCGTGCTTCTCTTGCTCTTTGTACCTAATCTGACCAAGCAAAAAGAAGCAGTCAACGACAAAGGAAAAGCTGCTGTTGTTAAGGTGGTGGAAAGCCAGGCAGAGCTTTATAGCTTAGATAAAAATGAAGATGCTAGCCTAAGCAAGTTACAAGCAGATGGGAGAATCACAGAAGAACAGGCTAAAGCTTATAATGAATACTATGCTAAAAATGGAGGAACAAATCGTAAAGTCAATGATTAAGGCCTTTACCATGCTGGAAAGTCTCTTGGTTTTGGGACTTGTGAGTATCATTGCCTTGGGCTTGTCCGGCTCTGTCCAGTCCACTTTTGCTACGGTAGAGGAGCAGATTTTCTTTATGGAGTTTGAGGAATTTTATCGGGAAACCCAAAAACGCAGTGTAGCCAGTCAGCAAAAGGCTAGTCTGAACTTAGATGGGCAGATGATCAGTAATGGCAGTCAAAAGTTGTCAGTTCCTAAGGGAATTCAGGCACCATCAGGACAAAGTATTACATTTGACCGATCTGGGGGCAATTCGTCCCTGGCTAAGGTTGAATTTCAGACCAGTAAAGGAGCGATTCGCTATCAATTATATCTAGGAAATGGAAAAATTAAACGCATTAAGGAAACAAAAAATTAGGGCAGTGATTTTACTGGAAGCCGTAGTCGCTCTAGCTATTTTTGCCAGTATTGCAACCCTCCTTTTGGGACAAATTCAAAAGAATAGGCAAGAAGAAGCAAAAGTTTTGCAAAAGGAAGAAGTCTTGCGTGTAGCTAAGATGGCCCTGCAGACAGGTCAAAATCAGTTGAACATCAACGGAGTTGAGATTCAGGTGTTTTCTAGTGAAAAGGGATTGGAGGTTTATCATGGTTCAGAACAGTTGTTGGCTATCAAAGAGCCATAAGATTAAGGCTTTTACCCTGTTAGAATCACTGATTGCCCTCATTGTCATCAGTGGAAGCTTACTTCTCTTTCAAGCTATGAGTCAGCTCCTCATTTCAGAAGTTCGCTACCAGCAACAAAGCGAGCAAAAGGAGTGGCTCTTGTTTGTGGACCAGCTGGAGGCAGAATTAGACCGTTCACAGTTCGAAAAAGTGGAAGGCGACCGCATTTATATGAAGCAGGATGGCAAGGAAATTGCGATAGGCAAGTCTAAATCGGACGATTTTCGGAAAACTGATGCCAGTGGACGAGGTTATCAGCCCATGGTTTATGGACTCAAATCAGCACAGATTACAGAGGAAAATCAAGTGGTTCGTTTTCGTTTCCAGTTTCAAAAAGGCTTAGAAAGGGAGTTCATCTATCGTGTGGAAAAAGCAAAAAGTTAGGGCAGGAGTTCTCCTCTATGCAGTCACCATGGCAGCCATTTTCAGCCTTTTATTGCAGTTCTATTTGGACCGACAAGTCGCCCACTATCAAGACTATGCTTTAAATAAAGAAAAGTTAATCGCTTTTGCCATGGCCAAGCGAATCAAAGATAAGGTTGAGCAAGAAAGTGGGGAACAGGCCTTTAATCTGGGTCAGGTGAGCTATCAAAATAAGAAAACAAACTTGGTGACAAGGGTTCGCACGCCTAGGAGCCAATATGAGTTCTTATTTCCTTCAGTCAAAATCAAAGAAGAGAAAACGGATAAAAAGGAAGAGGTAGCGACTGATCCAATCGAAAAAGCGGAGAAGAAAAAATCAGAAAAGAAGTCTGAAAAGCAAGAGAATTCCTAGCCAATCAAGATACTTTGTGCTAAACTAAAAGCATGAAACATGATTTTAATCACAAAGCAGAAACTTTTGATTCAACTAAAAATATCTTTCTTGCAAACTTGGTTTGTCAAGCGGTCGAGAAACAGATTGATCTTCTATCAGACAAAGAAATTCTGGATTTTGGTGGTGGGACGGGTCTATTAGCCTTGCCCCTAGCCAAGCAGGCTAAGTCTGTCGCTCTTGTAGACATTTCTGAGAAAATGCTGGAGCAAGCTCGTTTGAAAGCAGAGCAGCAAGACATCAAGAATATCCAGTTTTTGGAACAAGATTTATTGAAAAGTCCCTTGAAGCAAGAGTTTGATCTCATTGTTGTTTGTCGGGTTCTTCATCATATGCCTGATGTGGATGCAGCTCTCTCACTGTTTCATCAACATTTGAGGAAAGATGGACAACTCCTCATTGCTGATTTTACCAAGGCGGAAGCTAACCATCACGGCTTTGAATTGACTGAACTGGAAAAACAGCTAATTGAGAACGGTTTTTCATCTGTGCATAGTCAGACTCTCTATAGCGCTGACGACCTTTTTCAGGGAAATTATTCAGAACTCTTTTTAACAGTATCCCAAAAATCACTCGCCTAGTCAGGGAGTGATTTTTCTATAAGGATGGAAAAAAGGAGGGAAATTTGATAAGATAGGAATATGGATTTTGAAAAAATTGAACAAGCTTATACGTATTTACTGGAGAATGTCCAAGTCATCCAAAGTGATTTGGCGACCAATTTTTATGACGCCTTGGTGGAGCAAAACAGCATCTATCTGGATGGTGAGACTGAGCTAAATCAGGTAAAAGAGAACAATCAAGCCCTTAAGCGTTTAGCGCTTCGCAAGGAAGAGTGGCTCAAGACCTACCAGTTTCTCTTGATGAAGGCTGGGCAGACAGAGCCCCTACAGGCCAATCACCAGTTTACGCCAGATGCCATTGCTTTACTTTTGGTGTTTATTGTGGAAGAGTTGTTTAAAGAGGAGGAAATCACTATCCTCGAAATGGGTTCTGGAATGGGGATTCTGGGTGCTACTTTCTTGACCTCGCTTGCTAAAAAAGTGGATTACCTGGGAATGGAAGTGGATGATTTGCTGATTGATTTGGCAGCTAGCATGGCAGATGTGATTGGTTTGGAGGCTTCTTTTGTTCAAGGAGATGCCGTTCGTCCACAAATGCTCAAAGAAAGCGATGTGGTCATCAGCGACTTGCCTGTTGGCTATTATCCTGATGACGCCGTTGCGTCGCGTCATCAAGTTGCTTCTAGTCAAGAAAATACCTACGCCCATCACTTGCTCATGGAACAAGGGCTTAAGTACCTCAAATCAGATGGCTACGCTATTTTTCTAGCTCCGAGTGATTTGTTGACCAGTCCTCAAAGTGACTTGTTGAAAGGTTGGTTGAAAGAGGAGGCAAGTCTGACTGCCATGATTAGTTTGCCTGAAAATCTTTTTGCCAGTGCTAAACAATCCAAGACAATTTTTATCTTACAGAAGAAAAGTGAAACAGCAGTAGATCCTTTTGTTTATCCACTTGCTAGTTTGCAAGATGCAAGTGTTTTAATGAAATTTAAAGAAAATTTTCAAAAATGGACTCAAGGTACTGAAATATAAAATAGATTTTGTTATAATAGATGAAAACGCTTAAAAAGGGGTATCATGTTATGACAAAAACAATTGCAATCAATGCGGGAAGTTCAAGTTTGAAATGGCAACTTTATCAAATGCCAGAGGAAAAAGTTCTTGCTAAAGGTTTAATTGAACGGATTGGTTTGAAAGATTCAATTTCAACTGTAAAATTTGATGGCCGTTCTGAACAACAAATTTTGGATATCGAAAATCATACACAAGCTGTTAAAATTTTATTGGATGACTTGATTCGTTTCGATATTATCAAGACTTATGATGAGATTACTGGTGTTGGACACCGTGTTGTGGCTGGTGGAGAGTATTTCAAAGAATCAACAGTCGTTGAGGGAGATGTTTTAGAAAAAGTTGAAGAGTTGAGCTTGTTGGCTCCTCTCCACAATCCAGCCAATGCAGCAGGTGTTCGTGCCTTCAAGGAATTGTTGCCAGATATTACCAGTGTAGTTGTTTTTGATACTTCATTCCACACAACTATGCCAGAGAAAGCTTATTGCTACCCTCTACCAACAAAATATTACACAGAAAACAAGGTTCGTAAATATGGTGCCCACGGTACAAGTCACCAGTTTGTAGCAGGAGAAGCTGCAAAACTCTTGGGACGTCCATTAGAAGACTTAAAATTGATTACTTGCCACATCGGTAATGGTGCTTCTATTACAGCAGTTAAGGGCGGTCAATCTGTTGATACTTCAATGGGATTCACTCCACTTGGTGGTGTGATGATGGGAACTCGTACAGGAGATATTGACCCAGCTATCATTCCTTACTTAATGCAATATACAGAGGACTTTAACACGCCTGAAGACATTAGTCACGTTCTTAATCGTGAATCAGGACTAATGGGGGTTTCAGGTAAATCTAGTGATATGCGTGATGTGATTGCTGCTATGGAAGAAGGGGACCACGATGCCACTTTAGCCTATGAAATGTATGTTGACCGTATCCAAAAACATATCGGTCAATACCTTGCAGTCTTAAATGGAGCAGATGCTATTATCTTTACTGCAGGTATCGGTGAAAATGCTGCAAATGTACGTGAAGATGTTATTTCAGGTATCTCTTGGTTTGGCTGTGATGTTGATCCAGAAAAGAACGTCTTTGGCGTGACAGGAGACATCTCAACAGAGGCAGCGAAGATCCGTGTTTTGGTTATTCCAACTGATGAAGAATTGGTCATTGCCCGTGACGTTGAACGCTTGAAAAAATAAGTAAAACTAGTAAAAATATTCCGTACAAGGAGTTGGGAAAGAGATTTTTCCAGCTTCTTTTTATGGTGAAATTGTCCAAAACCTTGCTATGATTGGCTTTTTTGAAAAATATGGTATAATAGTAGTAATTTAATAGATGGAGTTGAGTTTTGAAGAAAAACTTTCGTGTAAAAAGAGAGAAAGATTTTAAGGCAATTTTCAAGGAAGGGACAAGTTTTGCCAATCGCAAATTTGTTGTCTACCAACTAGAAAATCAGAAAAACCATTTTCGAGTAGGTCTATCAGTTAGCAAAAAACTTGGGAATGCCGTCACTAGAAATCAAATTAAGCGACGAATTCGGCATATTATCCAGAATGCAAAAGGGAGTCTGGTAGAAGATGTCGACTTTGTTGTCATTGCTCGAAAAGGGGTTGAAACCTTGGGATACGCAGAGATGGAGAAAAATCTACTCCACGTATTAAAATTATCAAAGATTTACCAGGAAGGAAATGGGAGTGAAAAAGAAACTACAGTTGACTAGTTTGCTAGGTTTATCTCTATTTATCATGACAGCCTGTGCAACTAATGGGACAACTAGCGATATTACGGCAGATTCGACTGATTTTTGGAGTAAGTTTGTTTACTTCTTTGCAGAAGTCATTCGCTTTTTATCGTTTGATATTAGTATTGGAGTGGGGATTATTCTCTTTACAATCTTGATTCGTACAGTACTCTTGCCAGTCTTTCAAGTGCAAATGGTGGCGTCCAGAAAAATGCAGGAAGCTCAACCACGTATTAAGGCGTTGCGAGAACAATATCCGGGTCGAGATATGGAAAGCAGAACCAAGCTAGAGCAGGAAATGCGTAAAGTCTTTAAAGAAATGGGTGTCAGACAGTCGGATTCTCTTTGGCCGATTTTGATTCAGATGCCAGTTATTTTGGCCCTGTTCCAAGCTCTATCAAGAGTTGACTTTTTAAAGACAGGTCATTTCTTATGGATTAACCTTGGTGGTGTGGATACAACCCTTGTTCTTCCGATTTTAGCGGCAGTATTTACCTTTTTAAGTACTTGGTTGTCCAACAAAGCCTTGTCTGAGAGTAATGGCGCTACGACTGCGATGATGTATGGGATTCCAGTCTTGATCTTTATCTTTGCAGTTTATGCACCAGGTGGAGTCGCCCTATACTGGACAGTGTCCAATGCTTATCAAGTCTTGCAAACCTATTTCTTGAACAATCCATTCAAGATTATCGCAGAGCGCGAGGCGGTAGTTCAGGCACAGAAAGATTTGGAAAATAGAAAAAGAAAAGCCAAGAAAAAGGCTCAGAAAACGAAATAATAAGGAGGAATCTGGTAATGGTAGTATTTACAGGTTCAACTGTTGAAGAAGCAATCCAGAAAGGATTGAAAGAATTAGATATCCCAAGACTGAAGGCTCACATCAAAGTCATTTCTCGTGAAAAAAATGGCTTTCTTGGTTTATTTGGTAAAAAACCAGCTCAAGTTGATATTGAAGCTATTAGTGAAACAACGGTCATTAAAGCTAATCAGCAGGCTGTAAAGGGTGTTCCTAACGAAATTAACGAACAAAATGAACCAGTTAAAACAGTCAGTCAAGCGACTGTTGATTTAGGGCATGTTGTAGAAGCAATTAAAAAGATTGAAGAAGAAGGCCAAGGGGTTTCTGATGAAGTTAAGGCTGAGATTTTGAAAAATGAAAAACATGCTAACACCATCTTAGAAGAAACTGGGCATATTGAGATTTTAAATGAATTACAGCTTGAAGAATCTGGTTTCGGGGAAGAAGTAGAAACTCCTATTGTCGAGACTCAAGCTGAACGAACTGAAAGTCAAGAATTAGAAGATTTGGGCTTAAAGGTTGAACCGAGTTTTGACATTGAACAAGTAGCTACGGAAGTAACGACTTATGTCCAAACAATCATTGATGATATGGACGTTGAGGCGACGATTTCAAATGATTATAACCGTCGTAGCATCAATTTGCAAATTGATACTAACGAACCAGGGCGTATTATCGGTTACCATGGTAAAGTTTTGAAGGCCTTGCAACTATTGGCTCAAAATTATCTTTACAACCGTTATTCAAGAACCTTCTACATCACAATCAACGTTAATGATTATGTTGAACACCGTGCAGAAGTCTTGCAGACCTATGCGCAAAAATTGGCGACTCGTGTTTTAGAAGAAGGGCGCAGTCATCAAACAGATCCAATGTCAAATAGCGAACGTAAGATTATCCATCGTATTATTTCACGTATGGATGGCGTGACTAGTTACTCTGAGGGTGATGAGCCAAATCGCTATGTCGTTGTAGATACAGAATAAACAAAATCAGGGTTCTCCTGATTTTTTGCTAGCTGGAGGAGATTAAATTAATGTTGAATAAGATAAGAGACTATTTAGACTTTGCTGGTTTGCAGTATCGTAATCCGGATAAGTCTGGAGATGAGCGAGAGAAGATGTTGGAATTGCGCCACAAAGGTCAAGAGGCACGAAAGGCTTTTACAGAACTGGCTAAAGCCTTTCAAGCAAGCCATCTAGAATGGCAACTCCAACAGACTAGCCAGTGGATGAATCAGGCGCAACGTTTACGACCACATTTTTGGGTTTATATACAGAGAGACGGACAAATGACAGAGCCAATGCTGGCCTTACGTTTGTACGGGACATCTACTGATTTTGGAATTTCTTTAGAAGTCAGTTTCATCGAGCGCAAGAAAGATGACCAAACTCTAGGCAAGCAAGCCAAAGTTTTAGAAATTCCAACCGTTGAAGGGATTTATTATCTAGTCTACTCTGATGGTCAAAGTCAACGGTGGGAGGCGAGCGAAGAAAATCGTCAGGTCTTAGTCGAGAAGGTAGGCGGTCAAGAAATCCGAAAAGTGTTAGTTAAAGCAGATGTTTCTTTTGTAGAAACTCAATCATTAGAAGTGATTTTAGAAAAATTAGAAGATGCTTATGAACGCTTACTTCCCTACTATCAGGCGACTAGAGGATAGCAACTAGAATACTTATTTACGTCGAATTGTTTAATTGCTATTCTATGTATTTTTTCATATAATAGTAAAATAGAATGTGTGATTCAATAATCACCTCAAATAGAAAGGAAATTCTATGTCAAATCTATCTGTTAATGCAATTCGTTTCCTAGGTATTGACGCCATTAATAAAGCCAACTCAGGTCACCCAGGTGTGGTTATGGGAGCAGCTCCGATGGCTTACAGCCTCTTTACAAAACAACTTCGTATCAATCCGGCTCAACCAAACTGGATTAACCGTGACCGCTTTATTCTTTCAGCAGGCCATGGTTCAATGCTCCTTTATGCCCTTCTTCATCTTTCTGGTTTTGAAGATGTCAGCATGGATGAGATCAAGAGCTTCCGTCAATGGGGTTCAAAAACACCAGGTCACCCAGAATTTGGCCATACAGCAGGAATTGATGCTACAACAGGTCCTTTAGGTCAAGGAATTTCAACTGCTACTGGTTTTGCCCAGGCAGAGCGTTTCTTGGCAGCCAAATATAACCGCGAAGGCTACAATATCTTTGACCACTATACTTACGTTATCTGTGGAGACGGAGACTTGATGGAAGGTGTCTCAAGTGAGGCGGCTTCATACGCAGGTTTGCAAAAACTAGACAAGTTGGTTGTTCTTTATGATTCAAATGACATCAACTTGGATGGTGAGACAAAGGATTCCTTTACAGAAAGTGTTCGTGACCGTTATAATGCTTATGGTTGGCATACAGCCTTGGTTGAAGATGGAACAGACTTGGAAGCTATCCATGCTGCTATCGAAACAGCTAAAGCTTCAGGTAAGCCATCTTTGATTGAAGTGAAGACTGTTATTGGATACGGTTCTCCAAACAAACAGGGAACTAAGGCCGTACACGGTGCTCCTCTTGGAGCAGATGAAACTGCAGCAACTCGCCAAGCGCTCGGTTGGGACTATGAACCATTTGAAATCCCAGAGCAAGTTTATGCTGATTTCAAAGAAAATGTTGCAGATCGTGGCGCATCAGCTTATCAAGCTTGGACAAAATTAGTTGCTGATTATAAAGAAGCGCATCCAGAATTGGCTAAAGAAGTAGAGGCTATTATCGATGGACGTGATCCAGTTGAAGTGACTCCAGCAGACTTCCCGGCCTTAGAAAATGGCTTCTCTCAAGCAACTCGTAATTCAAGCCAAGATGCTTTGAACGTTGTAGCTGCTAAGTTGCCAACCTTCTTGGGTGGATCAGCGGACCTTGCTCACTCAAACATGACTTACATCAAAACAGATGGACTTCAAGACGATGCAAATCGCTTGAACCGTAACATTCAGTTTGGTGTTCGTGAATTTGCAATGGGAACGATCTTGAACGGGATGGCTCTTCATGGTGGACTTCGTGTATATGGTGGAACTTTCTTCGTCTTCTCTGACTATGTGAAGGCAGCTGTCCGCTTGTCAGCCTTGCAAGGACTTCCTGTGACTTATGTCTTTACTCACGATTCAATCGCGGTTGGGGAAGACGGTCCAACGCACGAACCAGTTGAGCACTTAGCAGGTCTTCGTGCCATGCCAAATTTGAATGTTTTCCGTCCAGCAGATGCGCGTGAAACGCAAGCAGCTTGGTACCTTGCAGTGACAAGTGAAAAAACACCAACTGCCCTTGTCTTGACACGTCAAAACTTGACTGTTGAAGAGGGAACAGACTTTGACAAGGTTGCAAAAGGTGCCTATGTTGTCTACGAAAATGCAGCAGACTTTGATACAATCTTGATTGCAACAGGTTCAGAGGTTAATCTTGCTGTCTCAGCTGCCAAAGAATTGGCTAGTCAAGGAGCAAAAGTCCGTGTAGTCAGCATGCCATCTACAGATGTCTTTGATAAACAAGATGCAGCATACAAGGAAGAAATTCTTCCAAATGCAGTTCGCCGTCGTGTTGCAGTCGAAATGGGTGCAACTCAAAACTGGTACAAATATGTTGGTCTAGATGGTGCTGTTCTTGGTATTGATACATTCGGAGCCTCTGCCCCAGCACCAAAAGTATTGGTAGAATATGGCTTTACTGTAGAAAATCTTGTAAAAGTCGTTCAAGACTTGAAATAATCCTAAAAATCAGGGCGCAAGCTCTGGTTTTTCTTACTAGAAAAACAAGGCACAATCTTGTAAAAGTAGCTGAAATTTGATATAGTAGTCCTATGTAAAATACAAAGGAGAAAATACTATGGAAAATATTAGTCCAAATTTAACATTTGTGATCATGCTTGTAGGTATGTTTGCCTTGATGTTCTTTATGCAACGTTCTCAAAAGAAACAAGCACAAAAGCGTATGGAAAGCTTGAACAAGCTTCAAAAAGGCTATGAAGTGATCACAATCGGTGGACTTTATGGAACAGTCGATGAAGTAGATACAGAAAAGAAAACAATTGTTCTTGATGTAGATGGGGTTTACTTGACTTTTGAACTAGCTGCTATCAAGACAGTATTACCACTTAAAGAAACAGCTTCACTCGAAGGTGCAATTGAAAAATAAGACGGGATTACTAACTCCCGTTTTTCTATAAAAGAAAGGAAATGGGATGAAAAAACTAGTCTTTGTCTGTCTGGGGAATATTTGCCGTAGTCCTATGGCTGAGTTTGTTATGAAATCAATGACAGATAATTATGAAATCCAAAGTCGAGCGACTTCTTCTTGGGAACATGGCAATCCGATTCATAAGGGAACTCAAGGGATTTTTCAAGAGTATCAGATTCCTTACGATAAAGCCAAAACATCGCTTCAGATTAGTAAGGAAGATTTTGAAGCCTTTGATTATATTATCGGAATGGATGCTTCAAATGTTTCTGACCTACGTCAGATGTGTCCAGTAGACTGTCAAGATAAGATTTACTCATTTGCATCTGAAAGTGTTCCAGATCCTTGGTATACAGGAGATTTTGAGGAAACCTATCAGCGTGTTCAAGAGGGTTGTCAAGCTTGGTTAGAACGTTTAGAAAAGGAGAGTGAAGGTGGAAAATCTTAAGAATTTTTACGAAAAGTATCGAGTGTATCTGACTCGTCCACGTTTAGAACTTTTAGCAGTAGTTGCCATTGTTTTTTGTGCTGTACTCGTCTTTTTTTTAAATATTCCCGGAAAAGGTGTTCTAAAGCTTGATAATGGAACGATTGTTTACGACGGCAGTCTTGTGCGTGGTAAAATGAATGGACAAGGTACCATTACTTTCCAAAATGGAGACCAATATACAGGTGGTTTCAACAATGGAGCCTTCAACGGAAAAGGTACCTTTCAATCTAAAGAAGGCTGGACCTACGAAGGTGATTTTGTAAATGGTCAGGCTGAAGGAAAAGGGAAACTAACAACAGAACAAGAAGTCGTTTATGAAGGGACTTTTAAACAAGGCGTTTTTCAACAAAAATAAAGCCTCCTTATCAAAGGAGGTATTGTTAGCATCTAAAAGTAAGCGCTTACCTGCAAATCCTTTTCTTTCCAATCTCCTCTTCCAATCAAGCTTGTGAAATAAAAAAATATTTGAAATTCATTTCACAAACTCTAAAGAAAAAACTTGATAAGTAAAGAAAATGAGAAAAAATTCACAAACAATAAAAAATTCTTTGTGAAATGTTTATGAAACTGTTTACAAAGTTGAAATAATGCGTTATAATAAACTTGTGAAAAAATTAACAAAGGATATCAATCCTTGAAAGCTATGGAGGAAAATATGGCTGATAAAAAAACTGTGACACCAGAAGAAAAGAAACTCGCTGCTGAAAAGCATGTCGATGGCTTGGTGCAAAAAGCTCTAGTTGCCCTTGAAGAAATGCGTAAATTGGATCAAGAGCAAGTTGACTACATCGTTGCCAAAGCATCAGTAGCAGCTTTGGATGCCCACGGAGAATTGGCTTTACATGCCTTTGAAGAAACAGGACGTGGTGTATTCGAAGATAAAGCGACTAAGAACTTGTTTGCTTGTGAACACGTAGTAAACAACATGCGCCACACTAAAACGGTTGGCGTTATCGAAGAAGACGATGTAACAGGTTTGACTCTTATCGCTGAACCAGTTGGCGTTGTTTGTGGTATCACTCCAACAACAAACCCAACATCAACAGCAATCTTCAAATCATTGATTTCATTGAAGACCCGTAACCCAATCGTCTTTGCCTTCCATCCATCAGCTCAAGAATCATCAGCTCACGCAGCTCAAATCGTTCGTGATGCTGCGATTAAAGCAGGTGCTCCTGAAAACTGTGTACAGTGGATTACTGAACCATCTATGGAAGCAACTAGTGCGCTTATGAACCACGAAGGTGTTGCAACAATCCTTGCAACAGGTGGTAATGCCATGGTTAAAGCTGCATACTCATGTGGTAAACCAGCTCTTGGAGTAGGTGCCGGAAACGTTCCAGCTTATGTTGAAAAATCAGCTAACATCCGCCAAGCTGCACACGATATCGTAATGTCTAAATCATTTGACAACGGTATGGTCTGTGCCTCAGAGCAAGCGGTTATCATTGATAAAGAAATTTACGATGAATTTGTAGCAGAGTTCAAATCTTACCACACTTACTTTGTAAACAAAAAAGAAAAAGCTCTTCTTGAAGAATTCTGCTTCGGCGTGAAAGCAAACAGCAAAAACTGTGCTGGTGCGAAATTGAACGCTGACATCGTTGGTAAGCCAGCAACTTGGATTGCAGAACAAGCAGGATTTACAGTTCCAGAAGGAACAAACATTCTTGCTGCAGAATGTAAAGAAGTTGGTGAAAACGAGCCATTGACCCGTGAAAAATTGTCACCAGTTATCGCAGTTTTGAAATCTGAAAGCCGTGAAGATGGTATTGCCAAAGCTCGTCAAATGGTTGAATTTAACGGTCTTGGGCACTCAGCAGCCATCCACACAGCTGATGAAGAATTGACTAAAGAATTTGGTAAAGCTGTTAAAGCTATTCGTGTTATCTGTAACTCACCTTCTACTTTCGGTGGTATCGGGGACGTTTACAATGCCTTCTTGCCATCATTGACACTTGGATGTGGTTCTTACGGACGCAACTCAGTTGGGGATAACGTTAGTGCCATTAACCTCTTGAATATCAAAAAAGTCGGAAGACGGAGAAATAACATGCAATGGATGAAACTTCCTTCAAAAACATACTTTGAACGTGATTCAATTCAATACCTTCAAAAATGTCGTGACGTTGAGCGTGTCATGATCGTTACTGACCATGCCATGGTAGAGCTTGGTTTCCTTGATCGTATCATCGAACAACTTGATCTTCGTCGCAATAAGGTTGTTTACCAAATCTTTGCTGATGTAGAACCAGATCCAGATATCACTACAGTTGAACGTGGTACTGAAATCATGCGTGCCTTCAAACCAGATACAATCATCGCTCTTGGTGGTGGATCTCCAATGGATGCTGCTAAAGTAATGTGGCTCTTCTACGAACAACCAGAAGTAGACTTCCGTGACCTTGTACAAAAATTCATGGATATCCGTAAACGTGCCTTCAAATTCCCGTTGCTTGGTAAGAAGACTAAATTCATCGCAATCCCAACAACATCTGGTACAGGATCTGAAGTAACACCATTTGCCGTTATCTCTGATAAAGCAAATAACCGTAAATACCCAATCGCTGACTACTCATTGACACCAACTGTGGCAATCGTAGACCCTGCTTTGGTATTGACAGTTCCTGGATTTGTTGCTGCGGACACTGGTATGGACGTATTGACCCACGCGACTGAAGCTTACGTATCACAAATGGCTAGCGACTACACTGATGGTCTTGCACTTCAAGCCATCAAACTTGTATTCGAAAACCTTGAAAGCTCAGTTAAGAATGCAGACTTCCATTCACGCGAGAAAATGCATAACGCTTCAACAATCGCTGGTATGGCCTTTGCCAATGCCTTCCTAGGTATTTCTCACTCAATGGCCCATAAGATTGGTGCGCAATTCCACACAATCCACGGTCGTACAAATGCTATCTTGCTTCCATACGTCATCCGCTACAACGGTACACGTCCAGCTAAGACAGCAACATGGCCTAAGTACAACTACTACCGTGCAGATGAGAAGTACCAAGATATCGCTCGTATGCTTGGACTTCCAGCTTCTACTCCAGAAGAAGGTGTGGAATCTTACGCAAAAGCTGTCTATGAACTTGGTGAGCGCGTAGGTATCCAAATGAACTTCAAAGCACAAGGTATCGACGAAAAAGAATGGAAAGAACATTCACGTGAATTAGCCTTCCTTGCTTACGAAGACCAATGTTCACCAGCTAACCCACGCCTTCCAATGGTTGACCATATGCAAGAAATCATCGAAGATTCTTACTATGGCTACAAAGAAAGACCAGGACGCCGTAAATAATTGTTTATCAGCCTAGAGGCAGGGAATCCCTGTCTCTTTTTTTGTAATTCTATTTGAAAAATGGTATAATCATCGCATATATTTATTTGAAAATCAAATCTTTTATAATCATGCGAGGGGCAAATGAACAAGATAAATGAGTTAGGGGATAAAGTGCGACTTTTAAGAGAGGAGAAAGGACTTAGTCGTCCAGTTTTTTGTGGGGATGAGTCTGAATTATCAGTGCGTCAGTTGGTGAGAATCGAAAAAGGAGAATTTCGACCGACTATAAAAACACTAGAATATATTGCAGATAGATTAGAAATTCCATCCTACGTCTTGATGCCAGATTATAAGGAACTGCCTAAACGCTACCAAGAATTAAAGTACTTTCTTTTACATCACCCTGACTATGGAGACAAGGAGTTGCAAGAACAAAAGGAAGAATATTTTGATGAGATTTTTGAGTGTTTTTATGATGACCTGCCCCGTGATGAGAAGATGATAGTGGACTGCCTTCAGGCAATAGATGCAGTGAGAGCGACTAGTAATTCTTTATACGGAAGTGGTGTGATTGAGGACAGTCTTCAAGACTTACTATCCAGAGATGTATATAAGGCTGAGGAATTGTTGAAATTGAGACTGTATTTTCTTTGTCAGTTAATGGATGGTTTAAACGAGGGTGAGATAAAAAAGTCTGAGCATGAAACTATTCTTTATTTTCATGACAAATTAAGTTCTCAGGTTGATAAGATAGAGTTCGATTGTTTGGACTTACTTAGAGACTCCTTGTTAGCTTCTTTAACTTGTATAGAGGTTATGGGGTTGCTTCATTATTTTAAGAGGGCAGTCGAGACCTTAAATAAAATAGGGCAAAAAACACGAGATTTTCAAAAACAACCGATTGTCTCGATGATTGAGTGGAAATATTATATTCAGATGGATTATGAAACAGCCAAACAAAAGTATGAAGAAGCAAAAATGATGGCAAGGATGTTTGGCAATGAGAAGTTACTCGTTAGTTTAGATAATGAATGGGCCGAGGATCTAGAAAGATATCGTTAAAGAGTTTATAGGAGTGACATTTCTGTCATTGGAGAAATGTCGCTTTTTTGTTAAAATGAATTTTACTTGATATACATCCAGAAGCAAACTAGGGAATAGAGAGAAAGTTCTAAGTAGTAGGCTTAAAGGGTGGGAAATCAGTGCTGAAGTAGCTTGAAGGATTTTCTATAAGTATGATGTATGACGATAACGGTTTTAAACAAGGGGGAAAGAATGTTCATTTTATCCATTAAAAATATTTCAAAGTTTTACACTTTGGACGGTAAACATCAAGAGCAGGCTCTAAGAAATATTAACCTGCAGATTGCAAAAGGTAAAATTACAGCGATTTACGGTCCGTCAGGCTGTGGCAAAACTAGCTTGCTAAACATTATCAGTGGTCTAGATAGACAATATGAAGGAGTTTTAGAATTTAAAGGGGAATCCCTCCGTGACTTATCAGAGATTGAACTAACTCAATTTCGTAAAGATAAGATTGGATTTGTGTTTCAAAATTTTAACCTCATTCCTCATCAGTCTGTCTTGGACAATGTCAAGCTACCTCTCTATGTCAAAGATTTATCTGATAGGGAGATGACAATGATTGCAAAGGAGCAATTAAGTAACTTGGGCATGGAGCCTTTTATGGCTAAAAATGTTAAACAGCTTTCTGGCGGGCAAAAGCAACGTGTAGCAATCGCGCGTGCACTGGTAAATCAGCCTGATATGATTGTAGCAGATGAGCCAACGGGTTCGCTGGATTCTCAATCCCAAGAAAAGGTATTGGAGGTATTTAAAAATTTAGCCCAAACAGGGAAAACAGTATTGATTGTAACCCATAATCCAGAGGTTGCTGAATATGCAGACGTGATTATCAAAATGAAGGATGGTGAAGTCGTTGAAGAAGTCAAAAAATAAAGGATTATCATTGAAAAANAAATTCAAACTTTCTTTAAATAACTTTATGGAAAGAAAGTGGCGTAACCTATTGATTGCGCTAGCAACCTCAATCGGTTTTGTAGGAGTCTTAATTTCTTTCGGCTTGGGAAATGCTTTGATTTCGATGATTGATGAAAATACGAATGGAGGTCAAATCCCTTCTCAAGTTCAGATTGCTTTAAATACAGAAAATGCTGGACGAGGCTTTTTGAACCAAGATGATAAGAACTATATCACGGATACAGTTGGGAAAGAAGCTATTAAATATTTGGAGAGTCCTTTTGGGATGACCATGTCAAATATTACTATAGATGGTCAAGAAATGGATCTGAGTCAAACGATGCCTTCTTATGCTCAAGTAGTGAGTCTCTATGAGGATACAAGTATTTCTGTTAGTAGTAATGAGGCGGACAAAGTATTAGCCGGTTCCCTCTATACTGATGCAAATGAACAGGGCTTGACGATTCCAAGCAGTTTACTAAAAAATTGGAATGAACAGACAGGAAACAATCTGACAGCTACTGATCTTATTGGCAAATCAGTCTCAGCAAGTATTGTAGAAAATGCTGCCGAAGCTAGCAAGACTGCTCAATTTCAAACGAAGATTGTACGTGTAATCAATGATGAAGATGACATGGAGGACAGCAACAGTTTCATGCCGTCTCATCAAATGGAAACGATTTTGAAAGAGGCTGGATTTACAAAAGCTGTATCTTATTTTATCTTGGAACTCAAAGATCCATCACAGACAAAAACGGTAACAGAAGAATTACAGAAAAATAAGAAGTATACTGTGCTTTCTCAACAGAGGGTTCTTGATATTGTGATTACCTTTATTCGTGTCATTCAGGGATTGTTGATTGTGCTTTCATCACAAGCTATTGTGGTAGCCGCGGTCATGATTGGTATTATCATTTACATCAATATCATGCAACGTTCTAAGGAAATAGGTGTCATGAAGGCAGTTGGTTATCAAAATCGCGATGTCAAAGGAATTTTTATTTACGAGGCTATCTGGATTGTAGGTATTGCCTTGCTGCTGGCATTTTTGGTTGCACAAGGGGTGGGAAGTTTGGCGAATGCGGTTGTAAATCACTTTTACCCATCCATCACTAAGGTTTTTGAATTAAATCTTCTATCTATTTTAGGAACTCTAGCTTTCGCTCTGTTACTTGGTTATGTCTCAGCCTACTTCCCAGCACGTAAAATTAGTAAAATGGATCCTGTAGAATCGCTACGATATGAATAGTAAGGGAGTTCTTGATTTATAGCCTTAAAAAGAAACTGACATAGAAAAACAATGCCCGTACTTGCAATTCAACTCAAATAGTTATATAATAGGTTTGTTGAAAGGTGATTTGTAGTGATTCAAGTTACTCTTTTCACAATAAAAATTTCATGATTTTCATAAGGAGGAAATCACTAATGGTAGTTAAAGTTGGTATTAACGGTTTCGGACGTATCGGTCGTCTTGCTTTCCGTCGTATCCAAAACGTAGAAGGTGTTGAAGTTACTCGTATCAACGACCTTACAGATCCAGTTATGCTTGCACACTTGTTGAAATACGACACAACTCAAGGTCGTTTCGACGGTACTGTGGAAGTTAGAGAAGGTGGATTTGAAGTTAACGGTAAATTCATCAAAGTTTCTGCTGAACGTGATCCAGAACAAATCGACTGGGCTAACGACGGTGTAGAAATCGTTCTTGAAGCTACTGGTTTCTTTGCTAAGAAAGCAGCTGCTGAAAAACACTTGCACGCTGGTGGAGCTAAAAAAGTTGTTATCACTGCTCCTGGTGGAAACGACGTTAAAACAGTTGTATTCAACACTAACCACGACGTTCTTGACGGTACTGAAACAGTTATCTCAGGTGCTTCATGTACTACAAACTGCTTGGCTCCTATGGCTAAAGCTCTTCAAGATAACTTTGGTGTTGTTGAAGGATTGATGACTACTATCCACGCTTACACTGGTGACCAAATGATCCTTGACGGACCACACCGTGGTGGTGACCTTCGCCGTGCTCGCGCTGGTGCTGCAAACATCGTTCCTAACTCAACTGGTGCTGCAAAAGCTATCGGTCTTGTAATCCCAGAATTGAACGGTAAACTTGACGGATCTGCACAACGCGTTCCAACTCCAACTGGATCAGTTACTGAATTGGTAGCTGTTCTTGAAAAGAACGTTACTGTTGATGAAGTGAACGCAGCCATGAAAGCAGCTTCAAACGAATCATACGGTTACACAGAAGATCCAATCGTATCTTCAGATATCGTAGGTATGTCTTACGGTTCATTGTTTGACGCAACTCAAACTAAAGTTCTTGACGTTGACGGTAAACAATTGGTTAAAGTTGTATCATGGTACGACAACGAAATGTCATACACTGCACAACTTGTTCGTACTCTTGAATACTTCGCAAAAATCGCTAAATAATTCTTGAGTCGATAAAAAGCAAGGCCTCTGGTCTTGCTTTTTAAATATTTAAAAATGGATGACGCTATCATCCATTCTTTTTTAACTCTTTTTCAAAAGTATCTGATAGGGTAGTGAAGCTTAATTTCTCTAGAGTAAGCGGATGGGTAAAGGACAGTCGAAAGGCGTGGAGCATAAGCCGACTTGTTTTTGATTTACTATTATAGAGAGGGTCGCCTAAAATAGGGAAGTTATGATGCGAAAGGTGCACACGAATCTGATGGGTTCGCCCGGTCTTTAGTTTGCAACGAACCAAGGAAGTTTTGTCTGGGAATTGCTTTAATCTGCTTACATGCGTTTCGGCATATTGCCCATTTTTTGTATCAACTATTCGTTTTCTGCGGTCATGGCGATCACGTCCGATTTTGTCCCTGAAAACAAGCTCTCTGCTGTTGATATTTCCGTCAACAAGTGCCCAATATTCTCTAGCAATCTCTTTTTTCTCCAATAAGCGATTGAGAATAGGGAGGATAAAAGGATTTTTAGCAAAAAGAACTAAACCGCTGGTTTCCATGTCCAGACGATGAACGACATAGCAGGTTTGGCCAACATAGGCACTGACATGGTTAAGAAGGGCGATTTCGCTTGGCTGATTACCATGCGTTTTCATTCCCTCGGGTTTGTTTACAATAATCAAGTGTTGATCTTGATAAACTTCCTGAATAAGTTTTGGGTTGCCCCAAGGAATTTCTTTTTCGGGATAATCTTCCTCGTCAAAAGTCAATTGGCAAACATCTCCAGGATTTACTATCTCGTTCCAATGAACTTCTTTTTGATTTATCAAAATATGTTTCTTGATTCTCAAAAAATGACGGATTTTTCTAGGGATGAGGAGTTGTTCCTCAAGTAATTGCTTTACCGTCATTTGAGGTAGAGAGTCTGGTAATGTAAATGTGAATTTCATACAGATATTGTAACAAAAAAAGCCCTATTTGGATAGGAAATAGCTAAATTCTTGTCTTCCTATGACGAAGATGATAAAATAAACGCATGAAATTAGATAAATTATTTGAGAAATTTCTTTCTCTTTTTAAAAAAGAAACAAGTGAATCAGAGGATTCTGATTCTACTAGCTTACGTCGCTCTCGTAGTGATCGAAAAAAATTAGCCCAAGTAGGTCCAATTCGAAAATTCTGGCGTCGTTATCATCTAACAAAGATTGTCCTTATACTAGGTTTGAGTGCAGGCTTGCTAGTTGGAACCTATTTGTTTGCTGTAGCTAAGTCAACCAATGTTAACGATTTGCAAAACGCCTTGAAAACTCGGACTATCATTTTTGACCGTGAAGAAAAAGAGGCTGGTGCCTTATCTGGTCAAAAAGGAACTTATGTTGAATTGACTGATATAAGTAAAAATTTGCAGAATGCCGTTATTGCGACAGAAGACCGTTCTTTTTATAAAAATGACGGGATTAACTATGGTCGTTTCTTCTTGGCGATTGTCACTGCTGGTCGTTCAGGTGGTGGTTCTACTATTACTCAACAGCTGGCTAAAAATGCCTATCTGTCGCAGGATCAAACTGTTGAGAGAAAAGCAAAAGAATTTTTCCTTGCCTTAGAATTAACAAAAAAATATAGTAAGGATCAGATCTTAACCATGTACCTTAACAATGCCTATTTTGGAAATGGTGTGTGGGGTGTAGAAGATGCGAGTAAGAAATACTTTGGAGTTTCTGCATCAGAAGTGAGTCTGGATCAAGCTGCGACTCTGGCAGGGATGCTCAAAGGACCGGAACTGTATAACCCCTTGAAATCTGTAGAAGATTCTACTAATCGTCGTGATACTGTCTTGCAAAATATGCTTGCAGCGGGTTACATTGATAAAAACCAAGAAACCGAAGCTGCAGAAGTTGATATGACTTCGCAATTGCACGATAAGTATGAAGGAAAAATCTCAGATTATCGCTATCCTTCTTACTTTGATGCGGTGGTTAACGAAGCCATTTCCAAGTATAATCTAACAGAGGAAGAAATTGTCAATAATGGCTACCGCATTTACACAGAGCTGGACCAAAACTATCAAGCAAATATGCAGGTTGTCTATGAAAATACAGCGCTATTTCCGAGGGCAGAGGATGGAACATTTGCTCAATCAGGAAGTGTAGCTCTCGAACCGAAAACAGGTGGAGTTCGTGGAGTTGTCGGTCAAGTTGCTGACAATGATAAAACTGAATTCCGGAATTTCAACTATGCAACTCAATCAAAACGTAGCCCTGGTTCTACAATTAAGCCTTTAGTTGTTTATACGCCTGCAGTTGAAGCTGGCTGGGCTTTGAATAAGCAGTTGGATAACCATACTATGCAGTATGACAGCTATAAGGTTGATAACTATGCAGGGATCAAAACTAGTCGAGAAGTTCCTATGTATCAAGCCTTGGCAGAATCGCTTAATCTGCCTGCTGTTGCCACTGTTAATGATTTGGGAGTTGATAAGGCTTTTGAGGCGGGCGAAAAATTCGGACTCAATATGGAAAAAGTCGATCGTGTTCTTGGTGTCGCCTTGGGAAGCGGTGTTGAAACCAACCCTCTTCAAATGGCTCAAGCGTATGCTGCTTTTGCAAATGAAGGTTTAATGCCGGAAGCTCATTTTATTAGTAGAATTGAAAATGCTAGTGGGCAGGTTATTGCGAGCCATAAAAATTCACAAAAACGGGTGATTGATAAGTCTGTAGCTGACAAGATGACTAGTATGATGTTGGGGACATTCACCAACGGTACCGGTGTTAGTTCATCGCCTGCAGACTATGTCGTGGCAGGAAAAACTGGAACAACTGAAGCTGTTTTCAATCCTGAATACACAAGTGACCAGTGGGTAATTGGTTATACTCCGGATGTAGTGATTAGTCACTGGCTTGGTTTCCCTACCACTGATGAAAGCCACTATCTAGCTGGCTCTACTTCAAACGGTGCAGCCCATGTCTTTAGAAACATTGCAAATACCATTTTACCTTATACGCCAGGAAGTACCTTTACAGTTGAAAATGCTTATAAGCAAAATGGAATTGCACCAGCCAATACAAGAAATCAAGTACAGAGTAATGAAGAAAATCAGTCGGATAATAGCCTTTCTGATATTAGAAGTCGTGCACAAAATCTGGTAGATGAGGCTAGCCGTGCTATCTCGGATGCGAAGATTAAGGAAAAGGCTCAAACGATATGGGATTCGGTAGTCAATCTATTTCGTTAAGATGCTTGTCAAAGCCTAGCTTTCTTGTTATAATAGATAAGATGGAGGCGTTATGGCACTAAAAAAAGCAAGCCTAGCTTGTGCGGTTTGTGGTTCGAGAAACTATTCAATCAAGATCAGCGGAAACCCCAAGCCAACACGACTAGAAGTAAATAAATTTTGTAAACATTGTGGTAAGTACACTACACACAGAGAAACGAGATAGGAGAGAGCGATGCGTTTTATTGGAGATATTTTTAGACTTCTTAAAGACACAACATGGCCAACTCGCAAGGAAAGCTGGAGAGATTTTCGGTCTATCATGGAATACACTGCTTTCTTTGTTGTGATTATTTATATTTTTGACAAGTTGATTGTTTCAGGTTTGATTCGATTTATTAATATTTTTTAGAAGACCTGTGGAGTTATTCGCGCTAGAAATCTTCTATTATGAAAGGAAGTATCATGGATAGTTTTGATAAAGGATGGTTTGTCTTACAAACCTATTCTGGTTATGAAAATAAGGTAAAAGAAAATCTATTACAACGTGCACAAACCTACAATATGTTGGATAATATTTTACGTGTTGAAATTCCAACACAAACAGTGCAAGTTGAAAAAAATGGAAAGAGAAAAGAAGTAGAAGAAAATCGCTTTCCAGGTTATGTTCTTGTAGAAATGGTCATGACAGATGAAGCTTGGTTTGTTGTTCGAAATACACCAAACGTTACAGGATTCGTCGGATCTCACGGAAATAGATCAAAACCAACTCCATTATTGGAACAAGAAATCCGTGATATCTTGGTTTCTATGGGACAAACTGTACAAGAGTTTGATATCGATGTTGAAGTTGGTCAAACTGTACGTATCATTGATGGTGCTTTTGCAGATTATACTGGTAAGATTACAGAGATTGATAACAATAAAGTGAAGATGATTATCTCTATGTTTGGTAATGACACAATAGCAGAAGTAAACCTAAACCAAATTGCAGAATTATAACCCAAAGAGAGGCTTGCCCTCTCTTTTTTGTGCAGTTGAGGAGCTAAAGGGTGCAGAATGGATGAAATGTGCCAAAAGTGTTTCTGAATCTGTTAGACTGTATCTAGAAAGGGGAACAATATGATTGAAGAATTGTATAAAGAAGTCCAGGGAATTGTGTACAAGTGTAGAAATGAATATTACCTTCATTTATGTGAGCTATCGGATTGGGAACAAGAGGGTATGATTTGCTTACATGAATTGATCAGTAGAGAAGAAGAGCTGGCAGAAGATATTCCTCGTTTAAGGAAATATTTTAAAACCAAGTTTCGGAATCGAATCCTAGACTATATCCGTAAGCAAGAAAGTCAAAAACGAAGATATGATAAAGAACCCTATGAAGAAGTAGGTGAGCTTAGTCATCGTATAAGCGAGGGAGGTCTCTGGCTAGATGATTATTATCTCTTTCATGAGACACTAAGAAATTATAGAAACAAACAAAGTAAAGATAAACAAGAAGAGTTAGAACGCGTCTTAAGAAATGAACGCTTCCGAGGTCGTCAAAGAGTATTAAGAGACTTACGTATTGTATTTAAAGAGTTTGACATCCGTACATACTAGGAAGCCATGCAAAAAATGAAAAAAGATAAAAAAGGTGTTGACAAAGGTGAAAAAGTCTGTATAATAGTAAGAGTTGAAAATAACAACTCAGGTCCGTTGGTCAAGGGGTTAAGACACCGCCTTTTCACGGCGGTAACACGGGTTCGAATCCCGTACGGACTATGGTNTNTTGNGGTTGAGGCACTTGATGAAAAAAGATTAAAAAAGTTTCAAAAAAGTGTTGACAAGCGAAAGCGGCTGTGATATACTAATATAGTTGTCACTTGAGAGAAGCGAGTGACAAAGACCTTTGAAAACTGAACAAGACGAACCAATGTGCAGGGCACTACAACTAAGGTTGTAGTACTGAACAATGAAAAAAACAATAAATCTGTCAGTGACAGAAATGAGTGAGAACTCAAACTTTTAATGAGAGTTTGATC
>NZ_RJOG01000018.1:0-38568 GCF_003942965.1 Streptococcus mitis
ATCTCGTCTGATATAAATTAAAATAGCTTCTATCATCAGACAAATAGCTGATAACCAAAAACTGATACTAATACCAAAACTCTCAGTAATATAGCTCATTAGCAAAACAAATACTGAAAATGCTAGTGTCGAAATCACTTCCAGAACGGAATAGACATTAACCAAGTTATTTTCCTCTACTGTTTCCTGAAGAAATACACTTTCAGGAACTTCTTTTAGCTGCGATAACATACCAACTAAAGCTGAAAATACTAAAAACATCTGTGCATTTGGAAAAAATAGAATAGTCAGCGTCACTATTGCCATGGCTACAAGAGAAAAAAGAATACTTTCCCACTTAAGAGCAAGAAACTTTTCAGATAGCCGAAAAGCAATTAAGCCACTAATTATAATCCCGATAGAATATGCTGTATTAGAATATCCCCAGTAACTTTCCGTTTCATTTAATAACTCAGTTACAAAGACAAGTATGATAGACGAAACCCAAATCGTATTTGAGAAAATTTCAAATAAATTTGCTGATACAAAAAGTCTTAATCTAGGATCTCTAGCAACTAACTTCCAACCTTTGAGCAAAATTTCAAGATTTGTCTCTGACTCTAGCACCTTCACTTCAGCGTTAGGAAGAAATAACATCAAAAAGCTAGAAATGGTATACAAGATTAAAATGATAAACGTGGTAGGTAACAGACCAATTGTTGCAAACAAGAATCCACCTAATCCCCAACCCACTAACTGAACAGCTTCACCAGTCATTGACAAAGCTGAGTTAGCCTTGCCCAAATCAGTCACATAGCGCGGCACAATAGCATAGGAAACAGGTGCTGCAAAACCATCTAATATGGAAATTGCAACAACAAATAGATAGGTTACCAAAGGCGCTACGGATTGCATTACGGTAAACATTCCTACCAGTATCGCCAATAATATAGTCTTTCCAAATTGGGATAAAGATAAAACCCTATTTAGCGCTATCCTTTTAGTAACTAAAGGAACTAAAAGACTCGCAACAAAAGAGGATATCCCTATTAAAATGGGAACTAATGATGTGGCAATTACTGATTTTGAAATAATGTATATGTTAGCAATGATGGTTACTCTAAAGAAAATATCTGCTAAATTTGCAAACAATTGAGAGACTAACAACTTAATAAATGAATTAGACATGTAACGCTCCCATCTTAGTTACCAACTTTAGAATTAAAATTTGATTTTTAATATTTTAGCATAAAATAGCAGAAAACAAAAGTGAGGTTTTTTACATGAGAAAGCAAAAGCTAGTGCCTTTATTCCTCCTATTTTTTGAAGGAATTATTATCGTTGATTGGATAGTACTAATTAGTTATACTCAATGAAAAAAGCCTGAGATACTCATCTCAAGCTTTATCAACATAATTGTTTTCTAGATTAGAAAAGTGAGAATACAAGCACGGCCAAGGCTGCACCGATAACAGGTCCCACAACAGGAATCCAGGCATAAGACCAGTCTCCGTCTCCCTTGTTTGAAATTGGAAGGATACTGTGCATGATACGAGGTCCAAGGTCACGCGCAGGGTTCAAGGCATAGCCTGTTGTCCCACCTAGTGATAGACCGATACCGACAATCAAAGTTCCCACTGCAAAGGTTCCGATTCCTGCTTGAAGGTCATAAAGTCCCAAAGCAAAGATTGTCAATACCAATACAAAGGTGCCAAGGATTTCGCTGATCAAGTTTGATACAGTATCTTTGATGGCTGGTCCAGTACTGAAGGTTGCCAGGATATTTCCTGCATTTTCTTCTGCCTCATAATGCGGTTTGAATTGCAACCAAACCAAAATCTGACCGAGCATAGCTCCTGCGAACTGGGCTAGGATATAAGGGAAAACGGAAGCCCAAGGTAAGTCACCTTTCAAGGCCACACCAATGGTCACAGCTGGGTTTAAATGAGCTGGACTGAGCTTGCCAGATACAAAGACTGCAACCGCAACTGCAATCCCCCAACCCATAGTAATCACAATCCAACCTGAGCTGTTGCTCTTAGTTTTTGGAAGAACCACACCAGCAACAACACCATTTCCTAGAAGAATCAGGATTAAAGTTCCCAAAAATTCTCCAAATAATTCATTCATCATCTTTCTGTCTCCATTAAAAAGAAGGAGAGGGTAGACTAGGAGTCCTGCCCTCCACCTCTTTTATTTTTTCTTAATTTTTTAATTCTGCTAAATCGTTGTTAGCGAGAGCCGCTTCGACACCCGCACGGTAGCCTGCTTTTTCTTCTTCTGACCAATCATAGAATCGTCCCATTTCATCCAAAACTGGCTCAACGATGCTATCCAAACTATCACGCATAAATAGCATATGGTTGGTACGACGAAGAAGGAAGTCAACTGGGCTAAGTGCCAACTCATTGCGCATTGCATAGTGAAGTGACAATGTATCTGCCAAGCTGAGTCCTGGTGCTTGTTCCAAACTATGAGCAAGGGCAAAGACCTTCGGTGCATTTGAACCGTAAAGATTTGCTAAGTAATGAGCTTCCTTGCTATCCAAACCACGTGACACTCCAAGTTGCGCAAAGGCTTCGATTTCTGAGTCCACATTTGCTGGGTTCAATTCTCCACCTGAAACAGGGTAAGTCTTAGAGTTGATCAGTTTAAAGCTGCGGTCAAATTCTGCCTTGAGGATGTCAACCACGCGCTCCATAGCTCCTTCAGCCATCTTACGGTAGTCTGTGATTTTACCACCAGCAAGGGTCAAGAGACCATTATCATCTCGGTCCAAGCTAGAACCGCGAGAAACTGCAGATGGATCCAAATGTTTCTCAGAGGTACTGCTTTCAAGCTTGCTGACAGCAGACTCAACATCTTCACGAGTTTTTTCTTTAGAGAGATACGATTCAACAGTCGCAATCAAGTTGTTAAAGCTTTCATCACTGATGGTTCCGTTATTTCCTCCATTGTAGTCAGAAGCGCTATTGCCTGCGATCAATGGACGAAGACCTGCCCAGCTACTTTCGATATCATCAATGGTGATGTTGGCTTCTGGGAAGCGGTTGTTGACAATGCCAAGTAGGTAATCTACATCTTCCTGAGTCACTTTTGGATGTTCCAAATCACCTGTGTAATCTGTATCAGTTGTACCAAAGTAAGTCTTGTTTTCACGCGGGAGAACAAAGACCATACGACCATCTCCCAAACCTGTGTCAAAGTAAACTGGCTGTGAAACCTTGATCTTGCTTGAATCCACTACCAAGTGAACTCCCTTAGTTGGGCGCATTTGTGAGAATTGGGTTCCCTCATTAGACAAATTGCGTACCTTATCGCTCCAAGGGCCTGTTGTGTTAATCACCAGACGGGCCTTGATTTCAAAGACTTGGTCTGTCAAGAGATCACGAGCTACAACACCTGTAATCTTGCCACTTTCGTCAAAGAGGAAGCCTTCTGCCTTCACGTGGTTAGCAATGAGGGCACCGTCTTGGTTGGCACGTTTGATGTTTTCAATCACGAGACGCGCATCGTTGTTACGGAAGTCAAGGTAAACCCCACCTCCTACCAAACCTTCTTTCTTCAAGTTTGGTTGGCGTTCCAAGACTTCTTCCTTGCTCAAAACCTTGTTAGCAGCTGGTGTGTTGTTAACTCCTGCCAAAAGGTCATACAAATCCATAGCTACTTTCAGACGGAAGAGGCTAAAGGTCGCTCCATCCTCATCGTAAACTGGCAAGAGCATTGGATCTGGTTTTGGAATATGTGGAGCGATTTGTTGAACCACTGCACGTTCAGAAACTGTATCTGAGACCACTTCTACGTCGAATTGTTTGAGGTAACGAAGACCTCCGTGAACCAATTTTGTTGAACGGCTGGATGTTCCTTCTGCGAAGTCCTGCATTTCAATCAAACCAGTATCTAGACCACTAGCTGCAGCCTGCAAAGCTACACCAGCACCAGTGATCCCCCCACCGATAATCAAGAGGTCCAGGGTACGTTCCTGCATTTTTTGAATTGATAATTCACGTGTTTTCTTTGAAAATTCCATATTTACACACTTTCTAACTAAGTCGATTTATTCTTCCAGTATTAGTCGTCTACTTCCGCAAAGACTTGGGTTGCTTTCACAGCTTTCTTCCATCCCTTGTAGAGTTGTTCCTTGCGAGATTCGTTCATAGATGGCTCGAAGAGCTCTCCTGTCTCGTTTAAGAGTTTCAACTCATCCAAGTCTTTCCAATAGCCCACTGACAAACCTGCTAGGAAGGCTGCCCCTAGAGCTGTTGTTTCCAAGTTTTTGGCGCGTGCGATATCGATTCCTAAAATGTCAGCTTGGAACTGCATGAGGAAATTGTTCATAGCTGCACCACCGTCTACTTTCAATACTTGGATAGCTGTTTGAGCATCCACTTGCATGGTGTCGATGATGTCACGCACTTGATAAGCGATAGATTGCAAAGTCGCCTTGATAAAGTCTTCTTTAGTTGTTCCACGAGTTAAGCCAAAGACAGAACCGCGAGCGTTTTGGTTCCAGTATGGAGCACCTAGACCTGTAAAGGCTGGAACAACATAAACTTCATCATTGTTGTGAGAATCACGAGCGTATTTTTCAGACTCTGGTGAATTTTCAACCATGCGAAGACCATCACGAAGCCATTGAATGGCACTTCCTGCGATGAAGATAGAACCTTCCAAGGCATAGTAAACCTTGCCATTGATTCCGTAACCAATGGTTGTCAAAAGATTGTTTTCAGACAACTGCATTTCTTCACCAGTATTCATGATGATGAAAGAACCTGTTCCGTAAGTATTTTTAACCATACCTGGTTCAAAGGCCAACTGTCCAAAGAGGGCCGCTTGTTGGTCCCCAGCCATACCTGAGATTGGAACTTCTCCACCATAGAAGTGGAATGGAGCTGTCTTACCGTAGATTTCAGAGTTAGAACGAACCTCAGGCAACATTGCTTTAGGAATATTGAGGATTTCTAAAATCTCATCATCCCATTTGAGTTCTTTAATGTTATAAAGCATGGTACGAGCTGCATTTGAGTAGTCAGTCACGTGAGCCGCACCGTCAGTCAATTTCCAAACCAACCAAGTATCGATGGTACCAAAGAGCAATTCCCCTTTTTCTGCTCGCTCTTGAGCGCCTTCTACATGATCCAAAATCCAACGAACCTTAGTCGCTGAGAAGTAAGCATCGATGATCAAACCAGTCTTTTCATGGAATTTTTCCACATAACCTTGGTTTTTTAGTTGCTCAGCCAAAGGGGCTGTTTGGCGAGACTGCCAAACGATAGCGTTGTAGATAGGGAGCCCTGTTTTCTTATCCCAGACAACAGTTGTTTCACGTTGGTTGGTAATTCCGATTGCTTCGATTTGACTTGGCTTGACACCACTTTCGATGAAAGCACCCGCAATAACTGACTGGACTGAGTTCCAAATTTCATTGGCATTGTGCTCTACCCAACCTGCCTGAGGGAAAATCTGGGTAAACTCTTTTTGACTCGAGCTGACCTTTTCTCCTTTTTTGTTGAAAATAATGGCACGAGAGCTTGTAGTCCCCTGGTCAATGGCCATGATGTATTTTTCTTGTGACATGTGCTGTCCTCCTGATAAAGATCTTGAGGATGTTTCCTCTTTACACTTACTAGTATACAAAATAAAGCGCTTTCTTGTTTATCAACTTTTTTTAATTTTTTAAAAAATGTGAGGAGATTGTGTGAATTTCACAAAAAAGACCTGGAACGACCAAGCCTTTTAAGTGAATAATAACTGACGAATAGCCGCCAAATCTTCCATATCCAAGTCATTTTTTAAATAATAGACTGGTGTTTGTTCCTTCTTATGAATGGGGTTATTGGTAACCAGCAAATCATAATGCCGAGTTCGATCATAGGCTTCAATGGTGATAAAACGATTGTATTCCAAATACCGTTTTAAAATGGCTGCCATCCTTGAAAAGACAAGAAAACCAGATGTCAAATCCAGACCAATCCGCATATGCTGACCACCATTTTCTGCCATATATTCCATCAACTGGAGCCATTCCCAGAGAATCTTCTTATCTAAGTCTGTCCCCTGCTGAAAGGCAGGTAGAGCATGAAAAATCTCCTCTGCCGTTCCCCTAAAATCATGTTCCATCAGCAAATAGGGATGACGATTCTCTAACTGGTACTTGTAGCAATCCTGTAAAATATAGCCCTTATAGAGATAGACTTGAGCACAAAGCTGACTGAGTTCATAAGTGACATGGTCCTCTGTATAGTCCCCCAATAGTTCCTCCTTCTTCATTTCTTGAATCAATTGCGTCAGTAAATCTGCCAACTGCCCTCCAAAACCAAGAATATACTCCATTGTATGAAGAGGAAGAATGCGATGAGATAGGAGGAAAGAGAAGAATATCATCATCTCCCCATCCTCAGTTCCTAGAGGAAGGTGTTGCCCGGCAAAAAAGGACGAAGCCTTTCTCAGCAAACGAAGGTAGAAAATATTGTCAAAATACCCTCGCATTTTCTCTTCTATGACTTGAAACTGACAGGCATTGACCCGAAGACGCTGTTGACTGATATGAGCCCAGAGAACCAAGTCCAATTTCTGACCCGAAGACAAACTTGCACCGCAGATTTCTTCTAGTGTAGCAATTTCCTGCTTTCTCTCTGGTTTCTGCATGTGACCTTCCCACTCCTGACTAGACCAGACCTTGCGGAAAAGACAGAAATAGAAATATCGAATCTGATGTTCTGGGCCTCGCCAACGTCCATTTTGGATGGATAAGTCAAACTCTGACAAAATCTGATTTAAGCTAGACAAATGGCGACCAAGCGTGGCCTCGCTAATCATCAATTCTTGAGCCAGTTGATGGGCTAGAAACTGTTGGTGGTAGAGAAGATAGACCAAAATCTGGTATTTAACAGCATTCTCCAAAAACAAGCTCCGGATATCTCTCCCCTTGGTCGCTGCACCGATCGATAGACGCAGATTTTCATCTTCTAAGTGAATATTCAGCTCTAAGCCACTATCCAAAGCCTTGTCATTGAGAAGGGTGACATATTTGGTTAGGGTTGCTTTTGAAAATCCTGTTTCCTCCATTACAGCCTTGACAGTCGTCTGAGACTCTTGTAATAGAAAGGAAAGGATTGAAAATTGGCCAGATTCAGCCTTTTCCATCAAGTCTCCTAAATACATTTGTTACCCCTTTCATTTTCTACCTTAAGCATAGCATAAATCTTACAAATGCTGAAATAATCTGTTTCTCTTTTTATTTTCATGCTGATTTCCTGGTCCATTATCCTAAAAATCAGCAAACACACGGCTCCCCCTTTGGGCATTTTTATGCTAAAATAGTAGCTATGGATAAAATTATAAAAACAATATCAGAAAGCGGAGCCTTTCGTGCTTTTGTCCTTGATAGCACAGAAACCGTCCGCACTGCTCAAGAAAAACACCAAACTCAAGCTAGCTCAACTGTAGCGCTTGGTCGAACTCTTATCGCTAGCCAGATTCTCGCAGCCAATGAAAAAGGAAATACCAAACTAACAGTTAAGGTATTGGGATCTAGCTCTCTAGGTGCTATTATCACCGTCGCAGATACCAAGGGGAACGTCAAAGGCTACGTTCAAAATCCTGGTGTTGACATCAAAAAGACTGCAACTGGTGAAGTTCTAGTTGGACCTTTTGTTGGAAATGGTCAATTCCTCGTTATCACAGACTACGGTACTGGAAATCCTTACAACTCTATGACTCCCCTTATCTCTGGAGAAATTGGTGAAGACCTTGCCTTTTACCTGACTGAAAGCCAACAAACACCTTCAGCAGTCGGTCTCAATGTCCTTTTGGACGAAGAAGACAAGGTCAAGGTTGCAGGTGGTTTCCTAGTCCAAGTCTTGCCGGGAGCCAAGGAAGAAGAGATTGCTCGCTTTGAAAAACGCATCCAAGAAATGCCAGCTATCTCGACCCTTCTCGAAAGTGAAGACCATATCGAAGCCCTCCTCAAGGCTATCTACGGTGACGAGGTCTACAAGCGTCTTTCTGAAGAGGAAATTCGTTTCCAATGTGACTGTAGCCATGAACGCTTTATGAACGCTCTTGCTAGCCTTCCAAGCTCAGACTTACAGGAAATGAAAGAGGAAGACCACGGAGCAGAAATCACTTGTCAATTCTGCCAAACTACCTATAACTTTGATGAAAACGACCTGGAGGAACTCATTCGTGACAAATCTTAATACACCTTTTATGATTGGCAATGTTGAGATTCCCAATCGTACTGTTTTAGCGCCTATGGCTGGCGTGACCAACTCAGCCTTTCGTACTATTGCAAAAGAGCTCGGAGCTGGACTCGTTGTCATGGAAATGGTCTCTGACAAGGGAATCCAATACAACAACGAAAAAACCCTGCACATGCTTCATATCGACGAAGGCGAAAACCCTGTCTCTATCCAACTATTTGGTAGTGATGAAGACAGCCTAGCACGCGCAGCAGAATTCATCCAAGAAAACACCAAAACCGATATCGTGGATATCAATATGGGCTGCCCAGTTAACAAAATCGTGAAGAACGAAGCTGGCGCTATGTGGCTCAAGGACCCAGATAAGATCTACTCTATTATCAACAAGGTCCAATCTGTCCTTGATATTCCACTTACTGTCAAAATGCGTACCGGCTGGGCCGACCCATCTCTGGCAGTTGAAAATGCCCTCGCTGCTGAAGCAGCAGGTGTTTCTGCCCTCGCCATGCATGGCCGTACCCGTGAACAAATGTATACAGGTCACGCAGACCTTGAGACCCTTCACAAGGTCGCTCAAGCTTTGACCAAGATTCCATTTATCGCCAACGGTGATATCCGTACTGTCCAAGAAGCCAAGCAACGCATCGAAGAAGTCGGTGCTGATGCAGTCATGATTGGCCGCGCTGCCATGGGAAATCCTTACCTCTTCAACCAAATCAACCATTACTTTGAAACAGGAGAAATCCTACCTGATTTGACCTTTGAAGACAAGATGAAAATCGCCTACGAACACTTGAAACGTTTGATTAACCTCAAAGGGGAAAACGTAGCAGTTCGTGAATTCCGTGGCCTCGCTCCTCACTACCTCCGTGGAACATCTGGCGCAGCCAAACTCCGTGGAGCCATTTCGCAAGCTAGCACCCTAGCAGAGATTGAAGCCCTCTTGCAATTAGACAAAGTTTAAACACAGAAACCCCGTAAACTTCATTAAGTTACGGGGTTTTAAAATGTATATAAACTTGAGATTCTAAATTCTACTATTGAGCTAAAACAACACTAGAAACCTTGCCATCTGCACCTGTGGTAATTTGAACGGTCTTTCCTCCACCGATTGTAGCATTATACTTACCATCGTCAAGGGTATATGAATAGCCTTTGATAGAGTAGTTTTCCTTCTTGCCATCAGCAGTTTCTACTGTAAATTGACCTCCTGAAGAAACAGTAATGGTTTCGCCATTAGCTCCCTTCCAATTGCCCGCTGCAGCTGAGAAATCACCATCAACCATGGTTAAGACACCCTTATAGCGTTTATTTTGCTCTGCTTGCTTATCTTGAAGTTTGCGGTCAGTTGTTGGATCATAACCTGACTGGTTAGACTGAGCTTGAGAACCTTGCTGAGTTGAAGGAGCCTTAGTAGGAGTTTGTTGACTAGCCGCCTGTTGATTAGACACTTCTTGACCTTGTCTTTGTTCTGGTGTCGCTTGTGATGGCGTTGCAGTTGCTGAAGATTGATCAGTAGACGCCTTAGTCTTTTCAGATGAAGCTGAACTTGAGGACTTCTGAGTCTTGCTTTCTTTGTTAGAAGAAGTTGCTTTAGAACTTGATGACTGGCTTGTCTTAGCAGAACTGCTTGCTTGAGTTGTTTCCTTTTTATTTCCACAAGCTCCCAGTAGCAAGGTAGAAGCCAATACAGTCGCTGCCATCAATTTGATATAGGTTTTCTTTTTCATTTTTCTACTCCTTTGTAATATTTTAGAAATATAAAGAAATCTTTTTGTAATATAATTGTAACATTAGGATTTAAATATGTCAACAATTTATCTAAACTATTTTAAAAATCTTAAATACTTTAGATATATTTACTCCTCCTACTCTTCTATTCGTAGTCTAATAGCAAAAACAGAAAAAAATTCCTATTTTGAGTAATATTTTTAAATCATCCTTGTGTAATCGCTTTCATCTTTAAGTACAAAGGAATATAATAACATTGAAATAGAATATAGGAGGTGCATTCTTATGCTAAATAAGTATTACAAGTATCTTCCTTGGGTGATTTTGGGAGCAATTGGCTCTTATCAATCAGCCGCTTACTATGCGCGAACTGCATTTGATGTCTTCTATCTGACTACAATCTTTATGATTGTTTATATCGCTTTGTTATTTTTACATGAGAACTATCTCAAGTATCGATACAAAGATTTCTTTACTCACATGTTGAGTAATCCTAAGAAAGATAGCCATCCCTAAAACAGTCGCAACACAAAACCATCTCATGATGGTACATAAAGAGGTCGGGAACTTTGTCCCGACCTCGCTTTTTATTTCAATCGATAGGTTTTTCTTGGTTTCTTTTTAGGTACTCGTTTGAGTCCGACTTCTTCTACATATTCTCCGTATTTTACGAGAAAGTTATTGCTGACGATTGGACGACCGGGGTTGATAAGATTGACCAGTTCAGTTCCTTCGTAGACAGTGAACTCCTCCTCCAGCAGATAGAGGAAGGTCGGATTCCAGTCGAGACGGCCTTGGATTCGTTTGATGGATTCTTGGATAATGGCATAATGGTCAAAAGCGAAGGCTTGCTCCTCCAACTCTACTCCCTTTAAGAAGCACTTGCCTGTCTGAAAATCGACATCTACAAAAACCACATCCTTAGCATCGTCTCCTGCTTGAACAAGTTCTAATGCACAACTAGGCAGATAAACCAAGTGGGCAATGGTCACTGTCCAGCCCCGTGGGTCACGGCCGGGGGTCGATACAGTCATCAATTGCTCAATTTTTTCTAAAGGGAGTTCGAGGTTGACCTCTTCTTTCACCTCGCGCTGACAAGCATGTGCAGCATCTTCGCCCTTGTCCATAAATCCTCCAACCAGAGCCAAACAATTTTGATAAGGGTGAGCCTTGCGACGAATTAATAAGAGCTTGATCTTTCCTTCGACAAAGCAGTAGGCTACCATATCCACCGTCACACTTGGTTTTTCGTATTGAGGGAGTTCCTGCTTGTAGTACCAATCCAAAAACTCCTCCTGACTGGCATGAATTTCAAAATATTCTTTTTCCGTCATCCCTGATGGAATCATCGTGTCCGTCATTTTATGCCTCCTTACGAACTGCCTTAGTCCATTGGTACCAACCTACTAGACTATTGAGAGTGTAAACCCAGTACATCCCTTGGATGTGGATATTTTCACCCCACCAGAGATAAATACTAAAGAGATTGGTTGCAATCCAGAAAATCCATTGCTCACGGTAGAGACGTGTCATCAAGAGCTGACCAACACCATTGGTCGCATCGGTAACACTATCACGGAAAGGGCGAGCACTATGGATACTTTGGTAAGCTAAGCCCATACCAATCCAGATGATAGCAGTCAAGGCTAAGTACTTGAGCCAGTCAAAAACAGATAATTTCTTAGCTTCAAAGTGAGATTCTTCTACTTTTCCTTGGTCATTGATACGGTTGGACAGCCAAGCATAGAGACCAATCGGCTGCATGACAAAGAAGTAAACAGTCGTCAAAACTTCACCATAAAAAGTCGCATTCATAGCCAAAACCAAATAGATAGCAGAGTTAATGGCCCCAAAGAGATAATTGCTTGCACGCCCTTCTGCTACCAAGATAACACAGACAATCCCAGTCCAAGATGCAAACAAGCTCATCCAGTCATGACTTTCTGTATTTTGAGTGAACTCTAAGATCAAGGGAACACTCGACAAGACGATGAGATACAACCACTGGAAAAGACTACGGCCGACAAAAAGATCTTTCCAGAGCAGGTTCATGATTCCTGCAAAACCGATCTTGCGGGCTTCCGCATGGACATTTTTAAAGTTTTCGATAAATTGTGTGATTTTTCCAGTTAATTTTTTCATAATTTTCTCCTAATCTGCTTGGTAAATGGCATCAATAGCCTCTTTTGCAGTTTCATAATTTCCTAGATAATCCTCTGCTAGATAAACTAGTGGAATATTTGCTAAGTAGCGCTCCCTCATCTGGTCCAAATGCTGGGAAAAACTATGACGAATATGGTCTTCTGCCATAGTCATATCTCTAAAGCCGTCATTGACATAAGAGCCAACAGGTTGCACAAAGAGAATCAAGTCCCATTTTTCCTTAGCCAAGATCGAGACAAAGAGATTGTCAAAGGTTTCTCCTGATAAGTCCCCTTGGTCCTCAGTCTCCATGTAATAATCATAGTAGCCTTTGGTTACTAAAGAGTTTGTGTCAGCAATCACTAGACCTCGATTGGCATTGCTATCGATTAACTTAGAGGTCTGATCATACTGTCCCAAAAGAAGATAATAGTAATCTTTTGGAGTCAATTCATCGTCGCGGACATTGTTTTTAATCTGGTACTCACGTGCGTATTCCAAACTAACTGGTGCATCGTAATACCTTGCCAAATCCTTGGCCAGAGTGGTCTTCCCATTGCTAGCACTTCCCATAATCAACACTTTCTTTGTAAACTGACAACGGAAGGGTTGAGCGATATATTTCCAATATTTGCTTGGATTTTCTCGAATCATAGTCGCTGAGATACCAAACTTTCTTTCTTGCAAGACAGTCTCAAAACCACGTTTAGATAATTCTTGCTGGTAGTCTGCCTCTCCCACAAAGAAAATCAGTTCTTGCTGGGTTTCATCATAGGAAATCTCCGCTAACATTTGGTTCAACCACTCCTGCCAGCCCATAGGGTAACGGGGAAGATTAGTCTCATCTAACTTGCAAACGGAGGTCAACTCATCATCACGAAAGGCCTCTCGGATATAGCGAAATCTTTTTTGAAGACTTAAGCCTACCTGCTCCCCTCGGTCTCCCTCATAGCCTGAAACGACAACCCAGACCTGGTCACACTGCCGCTTCGCTCGCTGGATTAGATCGATATGCCCCTGATGGAGAGGGGCAAAAGTCCCAAATACCACTGCTGTTTTCTTTTTCATAAATTCATTGTCTTTTTATAGTTTTTGATATTTTTATTATCTATGTTTTTATTATAAACTATATTTTTATTTTGTCAATAGTTTTTTATCATTTCTTATAAAAAAGTAGCAAAAAAGAGAATCAAGATTGCTCCTGATTCTCCATTTTATGCAATATCAAATTTTAACTGACCTGCTTTGACACCAATCTTAAGTGTGCTGCCTGCCACTAATTCTCCCTTGAGAAGAAGTTCTGCCAACTTGTCTTCCACTTCTGTTTGTAGAGTTCTGCGAAGTGGACGAGCTCCCATCTCTGGGTCATATCCTTGATTTGCCAATAATTTCAGTGCGGAAGCTTGTAATTTCAAGTCAATGCCTTTTTCAGCCAAACTTGCCACTAAAGGTTTAACCATAATCTTCACTACTTCCTGCATATTGTCGCTAGATAGGCTATGGAAGACAACCTTTTCATCAATACGATTAATAAACTCAGGTCGATAAGCCTTTTTCAGCTCTTCAAACATGCGTTTTTCCATATTCTCCTGGTCAAAACGAATGTCCTTGGCCCCAAAACCAACAGTCTTATCATCCCGAAGGGCTGTCGCACCAAGGTTTGATGTCATGATGATAATAGTATTTGAAAAGTCTACCTTGCGTCCCTTACTGTCTGTCAAGACACCATCATCCAAGACCTGCAAGAGAACATTAAAGATGTCTGGGTGGGCCTTCTCTACCTCGTCAAAAAGGAGAACAGAATAGGGTTTGTTGCGGACCTTCTCGGTCAACTCCCCACCTTCTTCATAACCCACATAGCCCGGAGGAGCTCCGTTAAGACGGCTGGCTGCGAATTTCTCCATATACTCACTCATATCAAAGCGGATAAGGGCTGATTCGTCATCAAAAAGAACTTCTGCTAGAGCCTTGGCTAATTCGGTCTTTCCGACACCCGTCGGTCCTAGGAACATAAAGGAACCAATCGGACGCTTGTGACTACGAATACCAGACTGATTGCGACGAATGGCACGACTAATGCTTGAAACTGCTTGATCTTGACCGATGACACGCTTGTGTAGTTCAGCTTCCAAGTTCAGGTATTTCTTAGCATCAGTCTGAGTCAGTTTTTGGACTGGAATACCTGACAAACGACTCAAGGTGGTCAAAATATCAGACTCTGTCACCAAGTCTTTATAGACAGGCACTTCCTCTTCTTTTGCGATTAGCTGAGCTACCTGTTTCCACTTACCATCCATCAAGGCCTTGTCAGCTGGACTCAAACCTGAATCGTCTGATTTTACATGCTTTGCCTTATTTTGCACTGTTGCCGCTGCCTCATCCAAGAGATCGATAGCAGAGTCTGGCAAGTGACGACTGGTTAAGTAACGATGAGCCATCTTAACCGCTGTTTCAACCGCTTCATCTGTGATTTGTACACGGTGATGTTTCTCATAAGTCACCTTCAAACCTTGCAAAATGGTCATACTGTCTGCCACACTTGGCTCTTCAATCGTCACTTTAGCGAAACGACGAGAAAGGGCTGCGTCTTTTTCAATGTGTTTTTGATATTCTTCCTGAGTAGTCGCACCAACCGTTCTCAAGGTGCCACGCGCCAAGGCTGGCTTCAAGATATTGGCCGCATCCAGAGTTGAGTCAATTCCACTACCAGAACCCATGATAGTATGAAGTTCATCGATAAAGAGGATGACTTGGCCATCTTCTTCAATATCCTTGATGATATTGTTCATGCGTTCTTCAAAGTCACCACGGAAACGTGTACCTGCAACAACATTCATCAAATCAAGCTCTAACACGCGCATCTTAGCCATTTCCGCAGGTACATCACCACTAGCAATACGCTGGGCAAGACCAAGCGCCAGAGCTGTTTTCCCGACACCAGCATCCCCAACCAAGACAGGATTATTCTTGGTTTTACGGCTCAAGATTTGAATCATACGCGAGATTTCCTTGTCCCGACCGATGACTGGTTCTAACTTGCCAGAACGCGCTTGCTCTGTCAAATCATGCGTATAATCCTCGAGACCACCACTAGGAGTCTGGGGCATGCCCATCATATTAGCCATAGAATTTTGCTTATCAGCTACTGTACGATGACGTTGACGTAAAACCTTGAGGTCTTCACGAGTCCAACCTGCACGTTCTTCTAAATTTCGACGAAGGGCAGCAATCTTGACCTGATCTTTCTTGTCTTCATAAGAAAAACCAGCCCTCTCCAAGATACGAGTCGCCAAGGCATTGCCATCATGCAAAATCGCATAAAGGAGGTGCTCTGTCCCTAGCACCTTAGCATGGACCACTGACGCTACATACTCTGCTTCATCAAAAAGAACCTGCAAACGATGGGAGAACGGCAATTCCGTAAAGGTTTCATCCTGGCTATAGTCCGTTTCAGTCAGTTCCAAAGCCACCTCTTCTAAACGGTCCATCTCATACGGATAATCATTTAAAGTTGCCCCTGCCACACTATAACTGTGATTAGACATGGCAATCAACAAGTGCCAAGACTCTAGATAACGAGCTCCAAAATGGCCAGCCACCATGTAGGCACTTTCGATACATTCATTCAATGCTTTTGAATAGTTCATCTTACTTCCCTTTTCTATCTACCTCTTGTATGACCTGTCGTAGCATATTAGCACGAATAACTGGAGCTTCTTCTCCTAGAACGCGATCCAAAGCTACTGCTACCAGCAAATTCATCTCCTGCTTGGTCATCAATTCCTGCTCAACCAAAAGCTGTAGAATATCCTCATAAATTTCTTGACTGACCCGCTCGCCAATCGAATAAAGCAGCTCTCGGAGCATTTCATGATGACTAGAAAACTCAATCCGTCCTATACGAATGTAGCCTCCACCACCACGCTTACTTTCAACCAAGTAACCTCTACTTTCCGTAAAGCGTGTCTTAATCACATAGTTGATCTGACTAGGAACAACCTGAAAAGTATCTGCTAACTGACTCCGTTGCAACTCCACAATTCCAGATTGATCTAAAATCGCCTTGATGTAGGCCTCAATATGATCCGATGTATTTTTAAATCTCATTACAAACCCACCTCTCTCTTTAAACCTTGACTATCTTTGACTATTATACCGAAATTTTCTCATTTTTAAAAGAAAAAGGGCGCTGGTAAAGGATAATCTTCACCAACTCCCTATTTTTCTACTTATCTAAGCCTAATTCTACCAAGATTTGACGTTTGTAGGCAATCTTTTGGACTTCCTTGTCCTCATCTTCAGACCAATCTAGTTTAATTTCTGAAACAATCTGCCCAGGGCGATTTTTCAAGATATAAATGCGGTCGCTAAGATTGAGAGCCTCTTCGATACTATGCGTGATAATCAGGGTCGTCAGCTGCAACTGCTTGTGAATCTCCAGATACCAAGCGTGGAGTTCCATCTTGGTCATCTCATCCAAGGCGCTAAAAGCCTCATCCAAGAGAAAAAGCTTGTGCCCGAAAAGGTAGGTACGAAGCAAGGCTACACGCTGGCGCATCCCGCCACTAAGTTCATGAGGGTATTTATCTCTTACAGCTGTCAACTGGAAGGTCGCAAGAATTTCATCTGCGCGAGCAATAGCTTCTGCCTTATCCACCTTTTGAATCAAGAGGGGCAGAATGATATTACCAAGCACCGTCTTGTGTTCCAAGAGCAGATCCTTTTGCAACATATAACTCACGCGCCCCTTGGGATTCTCCTCCCCATCAAGGACAATTCTTCCTGACTGAACTTCTAAAATCCCCGCAATTAAGTTGAAAAGCGTAGTCTTACCAACACCACTTGGGCCTAGGATAGAAACCACTTCACCTGAAGTCACTTTCAGATTGATATCCTCTAAAATCCTCTCTTGACCATAAGCATAACTGACGTGTTCTAGTCTAATTTCTGTCATTATTTTACAAATTCGTTGGTGAAGCCTTTATCTGTCAAGTCTTCTTTAAGGATACCATTTTCTTTATCCCATTTGTAGAAGGCATTCCAGCGAGCTGCATCAAATTGACCCCATTTTTCCTTGTCGCTTGCGTATTCTTTTGACAAGTATTTTTGAGATTCGATGACAAAGTCACGTTTTTCCTTGAGTTCAGGCGCATTCTTGATGAGGATATCTGCAGCTTCTTCTGGATGCTCCATAGCATATTGGTAACCTTTTTTGATAGCTTGGATGACTTTACGTGCTTCTTCTTTGTTGTCTTTGAGGTAGTCGTTGTTGGCGATGATAACTGGTGAGTAGTAGTCAAATTCTTTAACGTAGTCTTTCAAGTACATAAAGTTAGCATCTACACCTTGAGATTTAGCCAGAATTCCATCCCATCCATAGTAGATCCAAGCAGTGTCAAAGACACCATTAGCAATCGGTGTGATAGAGTTTGAGTCGTTATTTGGTACTTTTTCCACCTTCTCAAAGTCCCCACCTTGTGATTCTACTAAGGTTTTCAACATAGCAAGTTCCGTTGGGTCATTCCAAGTCCCGTATTTCTTACCAACCAAGTCTTTTGGACTAGCTACATTGTCAGATTTACGAGAAATGATTCCTGATGTATTGTGCTCTACGATAGCTGCAACGGCAGTAATTCCTGCTCCTTTTTCCAATTTTTTAGCCATATAGTCTTGGAAATAGACTGCAAATGGTGCCTTACCGTTAATAACCAAGTCAGAAGAACTTTCTTCTGGTGGCAATTTCAAATCAACATCCACTCCAGCTTCTTTGAAATAACCTTTTTCCTTAGCAACATAAAGCCCTGTGTGGTTAGTATTTGGAGTCCAGTCTAGGATAAAGTCGATTTTCTTGAGTTCTGCCTCTTTGTTGTCTTTAGAAGCAGTTCCTTGACCACAGGCCACAAGCACAACAGCTACAAGAGCTGTTACAAGCGTTAAAAACACTTTCCATGTTTTCTTCATTTTGATTTCCTCTTTTCTTTTTTGAAACATTCTTATGTTACAAACGTTTCCATTTAATAACATATTTTTCACTAATATCGACCAATTTCATACCGAGAAGGCTGATAACCGATACCAGAATAATAATGGCAAACATGGTATCATACTGAAACAGTTTCTTGGACTGAATCATGTAGACACCTAGTCCTTCAAAGCCTCCCAACCACTCAGATACCACTGTTGTGATGAAGGCGTAGGAGACACTGACCCTCAGACCTGCATAAAAGTAAGGCAGGCTGACTGGAATTTTAAAATGCCACAGGATTTGCCAAGGCTTGGCTCGCATCAGACTAAACAAGGTCAGCATATCCTTGTCACAATGCCTAAAACCGTCCAAAATGCTGACGATGATGGGGAAGGTTGTCGTCAAGATAATCAAGACAATCTTGGGCAAAATCCCATAACCTAGCCACAAGACCAAGATAGGAGCTATGGCAATAGTCGGAATGGTCTGAACAACCACCATCATAGGGTAAATCAGGTCATTGAGCCAAGTCAAACTATCCATGAGCACAGCCATGAGACAGGCAATCAAGACTCCCAAAATTAGACCTAGCAAAGCCACTCTCAAGGTGGCCCAGCTATGGTGCCAGAGAAATTCTCTGTCACGAACAAAGGCCTGGAGAATTTCAAGAGGGGTCGGCAGGATAAACTTAGGAAGAAGTTTAAGCAACCCTGCTAGCTGCCAGATTGACAAGACCCCTAGAAAGCCCAACAGACTAATGTGTCGTCTCAGTATACTTTTCAAGTTTCTCATCAATACTTAAAATCTCTCCTACATTTATTTTGACATTGGCAAAGACATTATCTGCCTCCTGCCCTGCCACTTCCAGCGCTTCTTTGAGAATGCGCATGAGCTCATCAAACTCTCCTTCCAAGACCGTTTCAAATGGTGTCACCACCATGGTCACTTCTTGAGCTTTCAGATAAGCAATGACCTGATCAATAACAGCTATTCTATCAATCCCCTGTGATAGGGGTAAAACTTGCAAGGCAATGCTTGCTTTCATAACAACCTCCTCTTCTTGTTTTCCTTTGACAAAAAGAAAAACCTTTACCATATATGGAAAAGGTCAAGAATAGACTAAGTATCGTTCCCTACGCTGGCATTACCCAGATCAGGTGCGGTCGAAGTTTAACACTTCCTCTCAGACTGTACACAGACTCCCATATATTATATGGACATATGATAGCGCAAAACAAAAAAAATGTCAAGGAAACTGCTTACAGAAAAGAGTAGGAAAAATTTCCTACTCCAATTTTCTATACTCGTTCTCCATTACTGTTTACTCTGTAGCCATCCACCGTCGTATTCACAGCCAAGGCGCCTGAAGAGTAAGAATAATACCACTTACCTGAGACTTGATACCAACCTGTTTTCATTGCTCCTGAACTATCCAGATAGTACCACAGACCATTTTCCTTTAACCATCCTGTCTGCATTTCACCAGATGATTTCAAATAATACCAGGTAGAACCATCTTTCAGCCATCCCGTCGCCTTGGAACCATCTGATTTGAAATAATACCAACTACCATTTATTTTCTTCCAACCAACAGTCAATCCATTATTTAAGCTATGATTAGAGCTATTTACTGATTGATTCTGTGACGAAGTCACTCCCTCCAACTGAATATAACGACGATTTCCACTATACGAAATGTAACTTAACCACTTGTAACCATCCTTTTCTATCACCTGATCATAATGAACATTCTCACCTGGATCATAATAGGCAAGTGTAGTTGCAGTTGATAATGGTTGAGTTTTGATAGCAGCTTTTGTCTTAAAATAATGAGTTCCTTTTGTTGAATAAGAAGGCTGAATCGTTACAACTTGATTGTTTGACACTTCATTAGAACCATTTGACTCCTCCTGAGAATTGCTTACTAAATCCTTTGAACTATTTGATACCTGTGTTGAATTACCAGCTATATCTTTAAAATGAATAAAACCGGTCATCTTGCTTGCTTTTACAATTCGTTTATTATAGTTACCTTTATAATCATAGTTATATTCCTCAATTTCTATATTATCTCCCATCACATTTGAAACCCAAGCAACATGTCCATAGCCCCCTGCTGTAGACCAAGCAATAGCTCCAATTGCTGGTTTATTATCGACACGATAACCTTCACGACGAGCACGATATCCCCATTCGTTAGCATTCCCATAAGCTCCTGGTAGCTCAAAACCATTCACACTACTCAAGCGAAAGGCTGCAAAAGAAGTACACTGGCGAGAATACATCCGCCACTTATCAATCGTCTGGCTACCATTTTTATAGTAAGCAGGATAATCATCCCCACGCGCAATCGATCCACTTCCTCCAGAATTGGCATAGACACTTTCACCCGCTGATAGCATCAATCCTACTACTAAAAAAGGAACAACCTTTTTAACTGATTTTCTAAAAGAAAAACCTGTCTCTGCTACTGTAAATGATGAACTTTTCATTCTTCCTCCTTGAAAAATAATATAAATCGAAGATTACCTTCACTTAAACTATTCGGAGAAAAAAGAAAAAGTGAGAAAATTTCTCACTTTAGTCAAGATAATGAATCAAATTCTTTTCAGTAAGAATATCTGAGTAAGTAAAGGATTCAACGTAAACATTAGCTTGTTTATCTCCTTCAACATTCCCAAATTCCACGATAAATAGAGACGGATAAACCTCGATTAGCTTACCTAATCTATTTTTTTGGCGCTTACGACCATTCTCCAAAGTCATTTCTACGACTTGTCCCTCATGTGCCTTGATTTCTTCTTTGATTTTTTTCATCTTAGCTACATCTGTAAATGCATCTGACATCTTATGCCTCCCTCTTTGAGATACTTGAAAATTTATTGTATTCTTTTTGGAAAATTAATTCCACCGTTCCACGAGCTCCACTACGGTTTTTCTCAATAATAACTTCTACCTTATTATTTGGGATACCTTCCTCTTCTTCACCACCACGCTCATAATAATCATCGCGATAAAGAAAGGCTACGATATCAGCGTCCTGCTCAATAGACCCAGATTCACGAATATCAGACAATACTGGTCTCTTATCCTGACGTTGTTCTACACCACGAGAAAGCTGACTTAGAGCGATTACTGGAACCTTCAGTTCCTTAGCTAAAATTTTCAACTGACGTGAAATTTCTGAAACCTCTTGTTGACGATTTTCTCGACCAGTTCCCGTGATAAGCTGCAAATAGTCTATCAAAATCAAACCAAGATTTCCAGTTTCTTGAGCTAGTTTACGAGAGCGAGAACGAATCTCTGTAATCCGAATCCCTGGCGTATCATCGATATAGATACTTGCATTAGCTAGATTCCCTTGAGCAATGGTATATTTTTGCCACTCCTCATCAGTCAATTGACCCGTACGGATAGAATGCGATTCCACCAAACCTTCTGCCGCCAACATACGGTCCACTAGACTTTCCGCACCCATTTCGAGTGAAAAAATAGCAACTGTTTTGTCCAACTTAGTCCCAATATTCTGAGCAATATTCAAGGCAAAGGCTGTCTTACCAACCGCCGGACGAGCTGCTAAGATAATCAACTCCTCCTCATGAAGACCAGTCGTCATATGATCCAAATCACGATAACCTGTCGCAATCCCTGTAATATCGGTCGTTTGTTGCGAGCGAGCTTCCAGATTTCCAAAGTTGATATTCAACACATCTCGAATGTTCTTAAATCCACTTCGATTAGCATTTTCGCTGACATCAATCAGTCCTTTTTCTGCCTGAGCAATGATTTCATCAGCTGGTTGAGAAGCCTCGTAAGCTTGATTGACAGACTCTGTCAACTTGGCGATTAATCGCCGTAGCATAGCCTTTTCTGCAACAATTTTAGCATAATACTCCGCATTAGCAGAAGTTGGCACAGAATTGACAATCTCAACCAAGTAAGACAGACCACCAATATTTTGCAAATCACCTTGATTATCAAGAATGGTACGAACCGTTGTTGCATCTATAGCATCGCCACGATCGGATAAATCGACCATAGCTTGGAAAATCAAACGATGGGCATACTTAAAAAAGTCCCGAGACTCAATATATTCTCGCACAAAAACAAGCTTACTCTCGTCAATAAAGATAGCCCCCAAAACGGATTGCTCAGCTAAGATATCTTGAGGTTGTACTCGTAACTCTTCTACTTCTGCCATCAGACTTCCCTTCCTTTTACAATCTTGTCAAGAAAGTGTAAATTTACCCTTCTTTCACACGAAGATTGATTACACTTGTGATATCTTGATAGATTTTCACTGGTACATCAATCAAACCAACTGCTCTAATCGGAGCTTGTACTTGAATATGACGTTTATCAATCTTAATTCCAAATTGCTTTTGCAATTCTTCTGCAATTTTCTTATTAGTAATAGAACCAAAGGTACGGCCATCTGGACCAACCTTTTCAACAAATTCTACAACAGTTTCTTCTGCTTCAAGTTGGGCTTTAATTGCTTTTGCTTCTGCAATCATCTCAGCGTGAGCTTTTTCTTCAGATTTTTGTTTACCACGAAGTTCACCTACAGCTTGAGCAGTCGCTTCTTTGGCTAGATTCTTTTTGATAAGAAAGTTTTGCGCATACCCTGTTGGTACTTCCTTAATTTCGCCTTTTTTCCCTTTTCCTTTGACATCTGCTAAAAAGATTACTTTCATTCTTCTTTCTCCTTTTCCTTTATTTCATTTAATACAATTTCTGTCAGTTTTTCACCTGCTTCTGACAAGGTTAAATCTTTAATTTGAGCTGCTGCCAAATTAAAGTGACCTCCACCTCCCAGCTCTTCCATAATCCGTTGTACATTCAGCTTACTACGACTGCGAGCTGAAATCGAGATAAATCCTTGTGTATTCTTCGCAAGAACAAAACTCGCTTCAATACCTGACATAGCTAACATGGCATCTGCTGCCTTACTAATAACAACTATATCATAGCATTTTGAGTCCTTAGCCTCTGCTATTAGTACATCTGAACCTAATTTACGCCCCTGTAAAATCAGTTCATTGACCTCACGATATTCTTCAAAATCCGTCGCAGCCATTTCCTGGATAGCAATGCTATCACTTCCGCGCGTTCTGAGATAGCTAGCAACATCAAATGTCCGACTAGTCACTCGTGAAGTGAAATTTTTAGTATCCAACATCATACCAGCCATTAAAACACTCGCTTGCATACGACTCAAACGATTTTTCTTAGAATTCTGGAACTGGATCAATTCCGTTACCAACTCACTGGCACTACTTGCACCACTTTCGATATAAGTGATAACTGCATTGTCTGGGAAATCCTGATCCCTTCTGTGGTGGTCAATAACAATGGTTTGAGTAAATAAATTATAAAAATCTTTTGATAAAGTTAAAGCTGTCTTTGAATGGTCTACAAGAATCAACAAAGAACGATTGGTCACCATTCCCATTGCATCCTTAACAGACAACAACTTCGTGACTCCTTCTTTTTCTAAGAATGAAACAGCTCGTTCAATATCCGGCGACATTTGTTCTTCGTCATAAATAGCATAGCTATTTTCAATTACATTGCTGGCAAACAACTGCATACCTACAGCAGAACCCAAAGCATCCATATCAAGGTTTTTGTGACCAACTACAAAAACCTGATCTACACTCCGAATCTTATCTGAAATAGCCGTCATCATAGCGCGCGTACGTGTCCTTGTACGTTTGATTGACGCCGCAGATCCACCACCAAAATAAACGGGATTTTTCGTTTCGTCATTCTCCTTGACAACCACCTGGTCTCCACCACGCACTTCAGCCAGGTTCAAATTGAGCAAAGCAACTTTCCCTATCTCATCATGATTTCCGTCACCATAAGAAAATCCCATACTTAAGGTCAAAGGCAGCTGTCTCTGTTTCGCCTCTTCTCTGAATGCATCAATAACAGAAAATTTATCATTCATCAACTCTTCAAGTACGGTATAATCAGTAAAAAGATAAAAGCGATCCATACTCACTCGACGAGAGAACATAGCATGTTTCCCAGCAAATTCTGAAACAAAATTAGCTACAAAACTATTGATATGACTGATATCAGACTCTGATGTTTCATCTTCTAAATCATCGTAGTTGTCAACGGAGACAATCCCAATCACAGGTCGACTTGTCACTAACTCAACAGTCGCTTCGTATTCTCCAGACACATCAAAGAAGTAAAGAACTCCAGATACCTTGTCCATATGAACCGAATAGCGAGTCTCACCCAAGGTGGCATAAGAACCTGGATTCCCTACAGAAGCCTTTATAATTGTTTGAATTAATGCCACATCAATCTCTCCAGCTTCATTAGTCAAGATTAATTCAGCATAAGGATTGAACCATTCAACTTCACCTGACGATAAGTCTAGTTTAATAACTCCGACAGGCATCTGTTCTAACAAGGTTGTCAAACTATCTTCAGCTTGGTGGTTTACATACTGGATTTGTTCTATCTCGACTTTTTCATACTCTTTTTTTTGTTGTATGAATAAAAATAAAAAAAGCAGAATAAATAAAAATAAGAGACTGATTATTAAAAAATTACTTTTTGAAAAAATAATCAAAACTGTTAGGATTCCAAAAATCGCAATCCCTAATAGAATTACAGTAAATAGGGTTAAATCATTTTTTTTCATTCTAAACCTCTTGCGCATTATTATATCATAAAAACGCTTAAAAAGCGACTTTTAAAAGATAGTATGCACCCAGCAAATTGTGACTTTCTTAACGAAAAATGATATAAACTATGTCGTACAATTTCATTAGCAAATGAATCTCTATAAACCCAATCGAACTAAAAAGAGAAGGACCTTCATCCTTCTCCTTTATTGTAATTTAGTTTTTGCGCTTAACAAATGGTAGAGCACCAAGGAGTAATCCAAGGAATCCTACTGATGCTAATGCAGCGCTTTCTTGACCACCAGTATTTGGAAGTTCTTTTTTATCTTCCTCTTTTGCAGCTGGTGCTTGGTATGTGTTATCTTGGCTAGTTCCTGCTACAGCTGGTGTGTTAGTTTGTTGTACTGCAGGAACTTGTTGATTAGAACCACCTTGTTGTACTGCAGGAGCTTGTTGGCCAGAACCACCTTGTTGTACTGCAGGAGTTTGTTGACTAGAACCACCTTGTTGCCCACCAGGAGTATTTACTGCTGGTTGAGTTTGTCCATTTTCAGGAGTCACAGGACCTGTGTATTCTGGAACTTTGTTCACTGCTGGGAGGTTCTTAGATAAAGTATCGAATGCTTCTTCTAAATCTGCTAAACGTTCTTTTAATCCCTCAACGTAATAATCTTCAGAGCCGTTCTCTTCACCATCTTTGATTTGTTCTTTTACTTTAGCGATTTCGTCTAAGATTTTTTTGATTTCAGGATTGTTTGCACCAAATTCTGGAAGTTTTACAACAGGAGCATCTTTGGCATTTTCGCCAGTTGGTTTTGGAGCTTCACCTTCAGGTTTATTAGGAACAGTAGGTGCTTCTTCATCATTTACTCCACCGTTAAACTCTGGTTTATTTTCAGTTGTTGGTGCTTCTTCATCGTTAACACCACCAGCAAATTCATTAGCATTAGGAGCAGTAGGAGCGTCTGCATCATTTGCTCCACCAGTAAATTCATTAGTATTAGGAGTAGAAGATGGAGCTTCATCATCATTTACGCCACCACTGAAGTCTTTAGGTTCTTCACCTTTAGGAACTTCTTTTAAGTTTTCGATATGACCTAAAGTTGCGTTGTAATCATCAGTTAGTTCATCAATTGCAGCTTTGTATGCTTTTACTACTTCGTTAACTTCGTCGAACTTAGCTTGAGCTTCATCAGCAGCAGTTTTAGCAGAAGCAAAAGAAGCTTCTAATTTAGTAACAGCATCTTGTAATCCATCTTGAATAGCTTGATCAGCTTGGTTTTTCTTAGCTGTTTCAAGCGCTGCTTTAGCTTTGTCTAAAGTTTCTTTTTGTTTATCTAATGCAGCATTTTTTTCTTCTACTGCTTTAGCTTTTTCAGTAGCATCAGCTTTGTCTTTATCAGCTACTTTAGTTAATTTTTCGATTTTTTCAACTAAATCATCAGCGATATCTTGAAGTTTTTTAACAATTGGTTTAGAAGCTTCTTTGTTATAAGCAGCATCTAGTTTTTCTTTATCAGCAGCTGGAAGCTCAGATAAAGGTTTACCTTCTTGTTTTGTAGCACCGATTTCGTCAGCTTGAGGATCTTGATCTTTAGTAGCTTCAGCAGTCGCATTTTGATTTTCTAATTCTTTAAGAACATCTCCTGCAGTTAAGTCGCCTTTTTCAACTGCAGCTAAAATATCTTCTTTACCTAATGCTTTTTTAGCTTCTTCTTTATTTGTAATCGTAGCATCAGCATCGATATCTTTTTCTAATTGATCTAAAGCAGCTTTAAGAGCTTCTAAGTTATCTTTTTCTTCTTTTTTAAGTTCTTCAACTTTAGCTTTTGCTTTTTCAGCTTCTTCTTTAGCTTTAGCTAATTCAGCTTCTGCGTCAGTTTTAGCTTTATCTGCTTCTTCTTTTGCTTTTTCTGCAGCTTTTACATCTTCAGCTTCTTTAGTAGCTTTAGCTGTAGCTTCATCTGCTTTTGTTTTAGCTTCGTCTGCTTTTTTCTGCAATTCAGCAACTTTAGCATCAGCTTCTGTTTTAGCTTCAGCAGCTTTTTCTGCTTCTGTTTTTTCTGCTGGTTTAGCTGGTTCTTCTTCTACCGGTTTAGCTGGCTCGTTAGCTTCTTTTTCTTTAGCTGCTTTCACTTCTTCTAGAGTTTTGTTGTACTCATCAGTAAGTTTGTTTAATTCATCAGCAACAGCTTTAGTATCCGAAGCAGCTTGATCAAATGCATTTTGTGCAGCATCACGCTCTTTTTCAATCGCAGTTACAGCTTTTTCTAGTGGTGCTGTGATATCTTCACCAAATCCATTATCTTTAGCAGATTTAAGAGCTTCTTTAGCTTCNTTTAATGTATCTTCTTGTTTTTTAAGAGTTTCAGCTTTTTTATCTTCTTCAGCTTTTAATGCATCCGCTTCTTTTTTAAGCTCATCAACATTTTCACCTAAATCATCAGCTTTATCTTGAAGTTTTTCTGATGCAGGACGAGCAGCATCTGCTTTTTCAGCTTTGTCAATTCCAGCCTTAATGTCTGCTGGTAATTGATCTTTAGATTTAGCTTCTTCAGCTGGAGTTGTTGCAACGTTAGCTTCATTAGCTTGGTCTTTATTTCTTAATTTTTTCTCAGTTTCTTTATTAGCTTCAGCTTTTTTATCATCATCTGCTAATTCAGCAAGAATATCAGAAGCTTTTAAGTCACCAGCTTCTACAGCCTTTAATAAATCTTCTTTTGCTTTTTTGTCAAGCAATTCGTTATCAGGAAGTTGTTTCAAAGCTTCGGTTAAAGCTTCTTTAGAATCTGCTTCTTCTTTTTTAGCGTCTTCTTCTTTTTTAGCTTCTTCTTTAGCTTTAGCGTCAGCTTCAGCGGCTTTTTCTTTAGCAGCAGCTAATTCATCGTCTGCAGTTTTTTTAGCTTCTTCAGCTTTAGTTTTTGCAGCGTCAGCTTCATCAGCTTCTTTTTTCTCAGTTTCAAGTTTTTTAGCTGCTTCATCAGCCACAGGAGTAGTTGTATCTACTTTTGCTTGAGCTTCAGTAACTTTAGCTTCAGCAGCTTTAGCATCAGCTTCTGCTTGTTTAATTTCTGGACTTGTAACTTCTGATTTAGTTCCAGTTTCTCCGGCTGGTTGACTAGCTGTAGGTTGCTCTTCAGCTTTTACAAGTGACGGTTGAGACGCAGCAAGCGCAGCTCCTAAAACAGCTACACTAGCCAAGCTTGTTAAAATGATTTTCTTTTTATCCATTTTGAAACCCCTTTTATAAAATCATATTCAGGTTCATTATAACGCTTTCCAATAATATAGTCAAATAATATATTACAAATATCAAGCCTTTTTATTTATATTATAAATAAAAAATCGGCATAATAAAAAACTTTATTTTATAAGCTTTCAGTTTATTTGCTTTCTATTTTCTATACTATATTTATTTCATCTACTCTGAGTAAAAGTCTTATTTGTTTGAAGAGTAATCCATAAAGTATAACTGGAAACTCATCCAACAAGATAGACTAAACTTACGGGGTAAGAAATTTTATAGTACTAGTTTTCTAATGCATCTGCTTCCTCACTCTATCTTAATTTGCATGACAAAGAAATATTTTTCTAAAAAATATTAAAAAAGCCAGCAATATCAAAGATTACTGACTTATTTATTTAGATCATTTAAATGAAATAAAAATTAACTAACAATAAGATAATAGGAAGTAAAATCAAATCTATCCAAATTATCCCACATTATGAATAACTCACTTAAAACTAAAAACTATCTAGTTGGTTTGTAAGCTAGTTGATCCTTATGTTGCTTCACAAACTCAGTCACTTCTGAATCTGGAATTTGACGAAGGTAAAGATTAGCACGAATCGTGTCATCTTCTTCACGACAAGTCGAGAGAACACAGTACTTGTCTTTCGCTGATACTTGCACATTAGGTTTCTTAACTTCAGCAGTCTCATAAATAGTCGTTAACTGCTTTTGGAAATCCTGATCACTATCAAAAGAAGTACGGTAAAATGCTGTTACTTCCGGTACAATAATCATCGCAACAGTTTCATAATAATATTTTCTCTCCGGAGTTTCAATAACTACATATGGATGCTCATCAAAATACTCTTGACGACTGAAATAATTCACATCTTTAAACATACGGTGGTCAGGCACTTTACTACCACGAGCGTGACCAAATAACCAAGTCAAATGATCATTAAAATCCTTCTTGTTATCTGTGTCCATAAAGACTGTCCCCATCAAAGGTTCGTTGACACCATCAAAGCGCTTATCTAAGTAAGTTGAGTTATCAGTTGTCTGAACGACTGGTTCATCCAACTGGGTACCTGGAATATATACGTAACCAACTGTTTCAGAGTTTGTACTTAGCAAACCGCTGAACTTATTCTTAAGATATTCTTTTTCTTCTGCTGATGTCGTATCAGTTTTTTGTGTTGTTTGGGCTACTTTAGCTTCGCTCGCTTTTTCAGTTGGCGCTAAGAAATTTTTATAGAGGAAAAAACCTCCTAAAGCAACGAGAGCCACTGCAACGATTGAAGCAATTATTTTAGTAATTGGTGATTTTTTTGTCGTAGAACGTCTACTCATCTTTTCCTCCCTTATTTTTTATCAAAAAAATCACTGAAACCAAGTTTCAGTGATTGGCTACTTTTTAAATAAAATTATTTAGCAGCGTGTGTTTTTGGAAGAGCTTTTTGACCAGCTTTAGCGTCTACACCAGCTTTTTTAGCTGCGTCGTCAGCTTTTTTAGCTTGATCTACTGCACCTGGTTTACCTTGGTCTGGAGTAGCTGATGGGTTAGTTGCGTCGTTGCTTGCTCCTGGACGTTTACCAGTGTTGTTTTCGATATCATCAGCGATACGAACATCGTTTGGTTTGTTGTCTTCGATACCAGTAGCATCATTCCAGTAGTTACCTTGAGCTTGTGCTGCAGCACGAACTTTCTCTTGGATTACTTGAACGTAACGGTTACGAACAATGTTACGAGCTTCTGCACGAGCTGCGTCAACTTTAGCTACATATTCGCCGTAAAGGTGACCTGAACCGTATGCTTCAAGAGCTGCTTTAGCTGCTACAACTGCTGGTTGTCCTTCAGCTTCTGCGTTGATTTCTGCTTCGTGAGCTGCAACTTGTGTATTTACTTCATCTGCAATATCACGTTCAGAAACATATTTCTTTTGGATCAATTGGTTAGATGAATTTGGGTTTTCACCTTGTGCAAATGCTGGCGCTGCTGCAGAAAATACTGCAAGAACTGCTGCTGATGTCAATAAAACTTTCTTCATTGTTTTATCTCCTCTGTAATTTTTTAATTTATATTATAAGGATTTACCTTACTGCCTACATTATATCATATATATGTAGATTGTCAAGCATTTTTTATTTTTTTTAAAATTTTAACGAAATTTATCAGAACTCTTTCGGAAAAAGCAAATGAAATCTTTTTATCACTAGTAATAGTTGATGAAAATTCTAAACAAATCGATTCATTATTGCCATTTTTTAGAGCTTCTGATTCCTTTAGTATTTGTGAATTTTAGAAATAAATCTTAAATCTTTTTCTCAATACTGAAAAGTGGAGAAAGTGGGCGTTTTTCATGGATACGTACAATAGCATCCCCTAGAAGATGAGCGATTGAAATTTGCTCAATCTTATCGATCAAACGCTCTTCTGGCAGATAGATGGTATCCAAAACAACCAATTTCTTAATAGCTGATTTTTGGATATTGTCCATAGCAGGACCAGAAAGAACTGGGTGTGTACAGCTCGCATAGACTTCAACAGCACCAGCTTCTGCAAGGGCATCTGCAGCGTGACAAATCGTTCCAGCAGTATCAATCATATCATCAATCAAGATACAAGTCTTGCCTTCGACCTTACCGATGATATTCATGACTTCACTAGTATTCATCTTATCAACGCTACGACGTTTGTCAATGATAGCAATAGATGTTTTCAAAAATTCTGCCAACTTACGGGCACGAGTCACACCTCCATGGTCTGGGCTGACAACCACATAGTCAGAACCAACCATGCCACGACGCTCAAAATAATCCGCAATCAGAGGAGCCCCCACCAAATGATCCACAGGAATATCAAAGAATCCTTGAATCTGCGCAGCATGCAAGTCGATGGTCAATAAACGATCCACTCCAGCTACTTCAAGCATATTTGCGACAAGTTTTGAAGTGATTGGCTCACGCGCTCTCGCCTTTCTATCCTGACGTGCATACCCATAGTAAGGCATGACAACATTGACAGATTCTGCACTCGCACGCTTCAAAGCATCTACCATAATCAAAATTTCAAGCAGATTGTCATTTACAGGCGAACTAGTTGATTGTAGGATAAAGACGTGTTTCCCACGGATTGATTCTTCGATGTTGACCTGAATCTCTCCATCTGAAAATTGGCGAACACTTGATTTCCCCAACTCTATCCCAATCTCCTGCGCTACACGTTTTGCCAATTCTTGATTAGAAGAAAGGGCAAACAGCTTTAAATCAGAAAAAGACATGATTTCCTCCGGTATATATGTATCGCTTGTGCTTTTCACAAGATTTTTCCATCTACCATTGTAGCGCTTTTTACGCTATTTTTCAATCAAAAATAAAAGAAGGGCAGCATATTTGTGCCCCTGCATCATTCTTTTAAAAAATATTCTAGTTCATCAACTCATTGTGCTTCTCAACAAAACGATACGCCTGATAAAAACCATAGAGAGTAATAGCCGTAACCACTGAAATCGCTAATGGCAACTCTGTCTCCAACTCCACAAAAGGAGAGTTAAACAAGAAATGAGTTCCCAAGGCTAAACCTAGGAAAATAAGCCCCTGTTTCTTGCCAACCTTCTGCCCTTTATAGGCTCTGTAAAGCAAGTAAACACCTACTACAGCCAGACCTGAAAAAGTCCAGTGAGAGGCAATTCCTGAGATGATACGCTCTAAAATTCTCGAAATAGTAAAGTCAAAGCCCTCTGGCAAATCCGTACGAATATAGCCAATATCCTCAATCATTTGGAATCCCAAACCAGAAGCAATTCCTAGTAAAAACAAAGATTTTAATTTTCGCACAGGAATCAAAGCTAAAACAAAAACAAGTGGCAACAATTTCAAGGGTTCTTCTACCAAAGGAGCCACAATAGCACTTTCAAAGGCATTTAAAAATGCACTATCTGGGAAAAGAGCACCCAGTAAATCATGGATATAGGTATTAGAAAAACTAGACAACCAGCCTGAAAGGAACATCCCACCCAATAAAGACAAGATCAAGGCATTCTTTGGCAATTCCCATTTTTTCCCAATACGGAAAAGGAAATAAAGAGCTGGAATCATGTAAAAGAGAGCTAGAAAGACAGAAACTCCCATTAGTCCATATTCCGCACCTGACATCGAACCGTCCGTATAGTAGATGGTTTCATACTGTAAACCAATACATAGCAATAAAATAAAAATAAATAAAATACTGTTTTTCTTCATACACTCTCTTTCTAAATGAAGTATTTATAATTCTACGACTGTCATACTTCCTGTATCTACATCGTAAATAGCACCAGAGATAACGACATCATCTGGTATTAAGGGAGACTCGATAAGAAGTTGCATATCCTCACGCATACTCTCCTCTATATCTTGGAAGGGCAAAAAGTCCTGATCTGACACATCGACACCTAGTTCCTCTTTTAAATACTCCTGAAAAGGCCCATTTTCAAAGGTCTGAGCACCACAGTCTGTATGGTGCAACACCACAATCTCTCTTGTCCCCATTTGTTGCTGGGAAATAACTAGCGAACGAATCATGTCCTCAGTCACTCGACCACCTGCATTCCGCAAGATATGAGCATCCCCAAGTGCCAAACCTAGAGCTTGCGCAACGTGCAAACGAGAGTCCATACAGGTCACAATGGCTACTCTAGTTTTGGGTTTAAGTGGCAGATTTAACTGCCCATGTAGGGCAACATAAGCCTGATTGGCTTGCATAAACTGTTCAAAATACGACACGATTCCCTCCTTGAAAATTTGATAGTCAAATATTTCTCCTATCTTATCATTTTTAAGAGGATTTGTCACAGATTAAACAAAAACCTTTTTCAAAACTTCCTGAATCGTTGTCACGCCAATGACCTGAATTTCCTTAGGCGGAGTGATTCCTGTCAAGGAATTCTTAGGTACATAGATTTTTGTAAATCCAAGTTTAGCAGCTTCATTGATGCGTTGCTCGATACGATTCACGCGCCGAATCTCTCCTGTCAAACCAAGTTCTCCTACAAAACATTCCTGAGGATTGGTTGGCTTGTCTTTATAGCTCGAAGCAATGGCAACTGCAACAGCTAAGTCAATGGCAGGTTCATCCAATTTAACACCGCCAGCAGATTTGAGGTAGGCATCCTGATTTTGTAAGAGAAGACCTGCTCGTTTTTCCAAGACAGCCATAATCAAGCTAGCACGATTAAAGTCAAGTCCTGTCGTTGTACGCTTGGCATTTCCAAACATGGTCGGTGTTACCAAAGCCTGAACCTCCGCCAAAATTGGACGCGTCCCTTCCATAGTCACAACGATTGACGAACCAGTCGCCCCATCCAAACGCTCCTCTAGAAAAACTTGACTCGGATTGAGTACCTCAACCAAACCGCCCGACTGCATCTCAAAAATCCCAATCTCATTAGTGGAACCAAAACGGTTTTTGACCGCTCTCAAAATACGAAAGGTATGGTGGCGCTCCCCTTCAAAGTAAAGCACCGTATCCACCATATGCTCCAACATACGAGGACCAGCTAAGGTTCCTTCCTTGGTCACATGCCCTACGATAAAGATGGCAATATTATTGGTTTTAGCCAGCTGCATGAGCTCAGCAGTCACCTCACGCACTTGAGAAACAGATCCCTGTACCCCTGAAATCTCGGGAGACATAATAGTCTGGATGGAGTCAATAATGAGGAAGTTTGGCTGGATTCTTTCTACTTCAGCTCGAACACTCTGCATATTGGTCTCTGCATAGAGATAAAACTCGCTATCAATATCTCCCAAACGCTCTGCACGTAGTTTAATCTGCTGGGCAGACTCCTCCCCACTGACGTAGAGAACCGTTCCCACTTGGGACAACTGGGTTGAGACTTGTAGGAGAAGAGTCGATTTCCCGATTCCAGGATCCCCACCGATTAGGACGAGACTTCCTGGTACCACTCCGCCTCCAAGTACACGGTTGAATTCCTCCATCTCCGTCTTGGTTCGATTGACATTGATTGAAGTCACCTCAGCCAGTTTCATGGGCTTGGTTTTCTCACCTGTCAAGGACACACGCGCATTCTTGACCTCGGCAACCTCAACCTCTTCTACAAAAGAAGACCAAGACCCACAGTTGGGGCAACGTCCCAGATATTTAGGGGAATTATACCCACAATTTTGACATACAAATGTCGCTTTTTTCTTTGCGATAATAAACCTCTTTCTATATCTCTAACTCACACTCAATCACTTGGCAAAAATCAATCTTTTCATTTGGCACAAACTGACGCATGAGCATGTTATGAGCGACAACTACCACAGTCTGGTGTTCTCGATACTTAGACATACATTCTAGAAAACGAGACTTCATCTCCGTAGCTGTCTCATATTGAATAGGACTATTAGGAAGTAACTCCCCATTATTTTCTAGAAACATAGTACGAGCTTTTTCAAAATTATCTGTGCCACTTTCATAGACCTGCCATTCATGTAACAAAGGCTCTACTCTTAAAGGAAGACCCGTAGCACAAACCACATAAGAAGCCGTTTCTAAAGCTCTTGTGACTGCAGAAGATATGATTATTTCAGCTGAAGGGAGTAAAGGATTGGTGATCAGTTTCTGGGCTTGGTGCCGTCCCTTCTCAGACAAGGGTGCCAAATCTATCCCAAATCCCGTATAAGAACGCTCCTCTAACTCACGATAACCTGGCTCCCCGTGACGCACAAAGATAATCTTCATCCTAGTGCCCTGTCGATCCAAATCCACCAGTCCGCACGCCGTCTGCCGCATCTCCATCTGCAATTAAGAAAGGAGCAAAGACAGCCTGAACCACACGTTCCCCAACTTCAAGAACAACTTCTTGATCTGTAATATTCTTCATCTGAGCAAAAATATGCCCTTCATTCCCAGGATTTCCATAATAATCCCCATCAATGACCCCAACCGAGTTAATTAAAACCAAGCCCTTCTTACGAGGGTTTGAAGAACGATCATATAGGTATAGAACCTCAGTCGGTTGCATATAAGCCTTAACCCCTGTCGGAACCAATACAATCTCTCCTGGAGCAATAACCGTACGCACAGCAACCTTTAAGTCGTAACCAGCCGCATGCGCCGTCTCACGCTTGGGCAATAAATTTTCATCTGTAAAAGTCGAAACCAATTCAAAACCACGAATTTTCATCATCTTCTCTTTTCTATTATCATTTATTCTAGATTATTCTATCTTATTTATTCGGAAAAAGCACGAAAAAAAGAGCACACAATTCAAATCGCTTAGGGCTGCTGGATTCCTCCCCTGACCCGCTTCACGCAGAACTGTTGCTCCACTATTAATTATATCACATTCCTATTCATTTTAAAAGCAAAATTATTTTTTCCGTCTATTTCTAAAAAAGTCCTGCATAATAGCTGCGCATTCATCCTCCAAAATTCCCGTTTCAACCTCCACACGATGATTGAGACGCTCATCTGTCAAGATATCATACAAACTCCCAGCAGCGCCAAATTTCTGGTTTTTAGCCCCATAGACCACGTTTGGAATACGGGCAAGCCCAATCGCCCCGCTACACATGACACAAGGCTCAATGGTCACAAAAAGCGTGCAATCCAGCAAGCGCCAGCTCTCCTCACTCAGGTTCGCATTCTCTATAGCCATAATCTCTGCGTGCATAACCGCTCGCTGCAACTCCTCACGTGCATTATGTCCACGACCAATGATTTCTCCGTCCTTGACAATCACACAACCAATTGGAATTTCATCGTGTTCAAGAGCAATCTCAGCCTCTCTCAAAGCTTCCCTCATAAAGACTTCTTTTTCTTCAACTGTATAATTCATCAATTTCCCTTTTACTACTTATCGATTTTATTATTATATCATGAATCCCAAGACAAAAAAAGCCACCGAATGCGGTGACTTTATAGGGAGATTATTATGAAAAAGAAAAGTTTAGGATATTTGTTACAACAAGTTAGGAGGTCTTCTTGTAACTGTCTATAGTATACCCGACCTATCTTAAACAAATCTTAAAAATCTCTTAGGACCAAACACTTTCTAAAATATTTGTTTGTTCACGACCAGGACCTACTGAGAAAGTAGAAATACGAACGCCAACCAATTCACTCACACGACGAACATAGTTACGCGCATTCTCAGGAAGATCTTCCAAATTACGAACTCCGGTAATATCTTCTGACCAACCTGGCAACTCTTCATAGATAGGCTTGCAACGTTTCAATTGCTCAAGACTAGCTGGATAATAGTCAATACGTTGACCATCAAGATCATAGGCCACACAGATTTTCACAGTATCTAAACCACTCAAAACATCGATAGAGTTCAATGAAAGGTTAGTAATACCAGAAACGCGACGGCTATGGCGCATCACAACTGAATCAAACCATCCCACACGACGTGGACGACCAGTTGTTGTACCATATTCATGACCGACTTCACGGATACGTTCTCCCACTTCATCAAACAACTCAGTTGGGAAAGGACCGTCTCCTACACGACTCGTATAGGCTTTACATACACCAACAACCTTGTCAATCTTACTTGGACCAACACCAGAGCCAATTGTAACACCACCAGCCACAGGGTTTGATGACGTAACAAATGGATACGTACCTTGGTCGATATCTAGCATAACACCTTGTGCACCTTCAAAAAGCACACGCTTACCATTATCAAGCGCATCATTCAAAATGACAGATGTGTCTGTCACATATTTCTTGATTTGTTGACCATATTCGTAATATTCTTCAAAAATATCATCGAAAGCAATCGCTTTACTGTCATACAATTTTTCAAAAAGACGATTCTTTTCAGCAAGGTTACGTTCTAAACGCTCACGGAAAATATCTTTATCCAAAAGATCTGCAATACGAATCCCAACACGAGCAGCCTTGTCCATATAAGCTGGACCAATTCCCTTAATTGTAGTACCAATCTTATTGTCGCCTTTAGCTTCTTCTTGCAAACGATCCAACTCGATATGATAAGGCAAAATGACATGCGCGCGATCAGAAATACGCAAGTTATCAGTTGTAACACCTTCCTCATGAAGATAGCTCAACTCTTTTACAAGAGATTTAGGATTTACAACCATACCATTCCCAATAACAGAGATTTTTTCAGGGAAGAAAATTCCAGATGGAATCAAGTGCAACTTAAATTTCTTACCATCAATCACAATCGTGTGACCTGCATTATCACCACCTTGGTAACGTGCAATCACTTCTGCATTCGCTGAAAGGAAGTCTGTAATCTTCCCTTTACCTTCATCACCCCATTGGGTACCTACAACAACAACTGAAGTCATAATTTTGTCTGAGCTCTCAGGCTCTTCCTTTCTCACATACATGGCAGGACTCTCACCTGCAATTATATCTTACAATTTATTATAAGAAAAATTCGCCTTTTTATCAAGAAGAAACAATAGAAAGATTTGCTATTTCCAACTATTAAAAAATATTTTAGAAAAATTAACAGCTATTTATCATAATTGTTCCGTAAAAGAGTAAATTAGTTCGGGAATTCACTCGTGCTGCCTCAACAAGAAATAAAACCTCGATTCATTATCATCTTTTCAAGATACAAACGATAAGCAACACGATAATGGTAAACGATAAAATCCCTACGACACCCAATGCCATATCGAACTAAATAATAAATCAAAAATTTAAAATGAAAATGTTCCCATTCCCAACTATCACCAAAGAAAGTAGCATACTCTTCTTCGATACTGTTATAGAAATCTGTCATCTGATCATAAATACTTTGTAGCATAAATATATACTCCTTTTCTTTTTATGACCTTATTCTAACAAAAAATTATAAACAGATATTATCAATTCCTGAATTGCTCAAATACCAACCTCAACAAGATAATAAATAGGAAAAGTTAACAAAATAGGAACAAATTTACTACCTAAATTAGACTATTATAGACCTTATTAACTGTGAACTGTGTTAAATACTAAAAGAGACTGAGGTAAAATCTTAAATTAAGAAAAACGCATAGCATCAGATTTTTCAGACTGTTTTTAAATTTTTTCTCAAGGACAAATATAAAATCGGCAATACTCTTCAATCACCCTATTACAACGCCCAAATTGGAAGCAATGAATAATTTCATCAAACTTATCAAGCATAATGTCTTTGGTTTTCGGAACTTTAAAAACTTCAAAAAAAGAATTTTCATCGCTATAAACATCAAAAAAGAAAGGACGAAATTTGTCCTTTCTAGATATTATCTTTTCTTCACCCCACTAAAGTTGACAAAGAGCCTATTTTTATGTTTACGAAAATAAAAAAAGAGGACTTAACCTCTCTTAATTAACTACTCCGCCAGTAGGACTCGAACCTACGACATCATGATTAACAGTCATGCGCTACTACCAACTGAGCTATGGCGGAATAAAGCTAAGCGACTTCCATATCTCACAGGGGGCAACCCCCAACTACTTCCGGCGTTCTAGGGCTTAACTTCTGTGTTCGGCATGGGTACAGGTGTATCTCCTAGGCTATCGTCACTTAACTCTGAGTAATACCTACTCAAAATTGAATATCTATTCAAACCAAGAAAACCGCTCGCTTTCATATTCTCAGTTACTTTGGATAAGTCCTCGAGCTATTAGTATTAGTCCGCTACATGTGTCGCCACACTTCC
>NZ_RJOG01000019.1:0-37939 GCF_003942965.1 Streptococcus mitis
CTCCAAGGTGTTCAAGTGCTGCAAGGCTTGCATAATTTTCTATACTAATATTATGCAATTCACATTCAGACAGTTTGTTTCACCGATATTGCCGGAACTAACTCAACTAAAATTTCGATTGAATTTTGCAAATATCTTCATTATCCTACCTGTAACTTTCTTTTTTAGCCATTTTATGGTAAAATGAAGAGTAATAATATTTATTAAAGAGGTAAAAACATGATTGAAGCAAGCAAATTGAAAGCTGGTATGACATTTGAAACTGCAGACGGAAAATTGATCCGCGTTTTGGAAGCTAGCCACCACAAACCAGGTAAAGGGAACACGATCATGCGTATGAAATTGCGTGATGTCCGTACTGGTTCTACTTTTGACACAAGCTACCGTCCAGAAGAAAAATTCGAACAAGCTATTATCGAAACTGTCCCAGCTCAATACTTGTACAAAATGGATGAAACTGCCTACTTCATGAACACTGAAACTTACGACCAATACGAAATCCCAGTCGTAAATGTTGAAAATGAATTGCTTTACATTCTTGAAAACTCTGATGTGAAAATCCAATTCTACGGAACTGAAGTAATCGGTGTAACTGTACCAACTACTGTTGAATTGACAGTTGCTGAAACACAACCATCTATCAAAGGTGCTACTGTTACAGGTTCTGGTAAACCAGCGACTATGGAAACTGGACTTGTTGTCAACGTTCCTGACTTCATCGAAGCTGGACAAAAATTGATCATCAACACTGCAGAAGGAACTTACGTTTCTCGTGCCTAATCTCTAGAAAGAGGTCATTCTATGGGAATTGAAGAACAATTTGGCGAAATCGTTATCGCTCCACGTGTACTTGAAAAAATCATTGCCATCGCAACTGCTAAAGTTGATGGTGTCCACTCATTTTCAAATAAATCCGTATCTGATACCCTATCAAAACTCTCTCTTGGTCGTGGCGTCTACTTAAAAGAAAGCAACGAAGAACTAACTGCTGACATTTATCTCTACCTTGAGTACGGTGTGAAAGTACCAAAAGTGGCTCTTGCTATTCAAAAAGCAGTCAAAGATGCTGTCCGAGATATGGCTGATGTGGAACTTGCTGCTGTTAACATCCATGTTGCAGGAATCGTTCCAGATAAAACACCAAAACCTGAGTTGAAAGATCTATTTAACGAGGACTTCCTCAATGACTAGTCCATTATTAGAATCTAGACGTGAACTTCGTAAATGCGCTTTTCAAGCTCTTATGAGCCTTGAATTCGGCACAGATATGGAAACAGCTTGTCACTTTGCCTACACGCATGACCGTGAAGATGCAGATGTGCAAATCCCTGCCTTTCTTCTGAACTTGGTTTCTGGCGTTCAAGCTCAAAAAGACGAGTTGGATAAACAAATCAACCAGCACCTCAAGTCAGGCTGGACAGTTGAACGATTGACCTTGGTCGAAAAAAACTTACTACGCTTAGGTATCTTTGAAATCACATCATTTGATACACCTCAGCTGGTAGCAGTCAATGAAGCTATTGAACTTGCTAAGAATTTTTCAGATCAAAAATCAGCCCGTTTTATCAATGGACTGCTTAGTCAATTTGTAACTGAAGAAAATGAATAATCGAAAAGGTGTTTGGTCTTCCAAGCACCTTTTGACTTCCCCCTCTGTACAGAGTAAGAACCACATAAAAACTAGAACTGACTGCCAGTTCTAGTTTTTATATTAGTATTTTCTAAATCGTTGATAACGTTCTTCCAACAGCTCTTCTAGAGGTTTTTGTGAAAGTAAAGCTACCTCAGCTTGGAGTTCTTTTTTGACACTCTTAATCAGTTCTTTGCTAGAAAGTCCCGTTTCAGAAATCACCTTATCCACCACATCCATTTCTAGCAGCTCATGCGAAGTGATTTTCATCAGTTCTGCCGCTTCCATGGCACGAGTTCCGTCCTTCCATAGAATGGAAGCAAAGCCTTCTGGGCTGAGAATGGCATAGATAGAATTTTCCAGCATCCAGACACGGTCTGCAACTGCTAGAGCCAAAGCCCCACCTGAACCACCTTCACCGATAATGATGGCGATAATCGGAACTTTCAGATCACTCATTTCCATAAGATTGCGAGCGATAGCTTCCCCTTGACCGCGTTCTTCCGCTCCCACACCAGGATAGGCACCTGCAGTATTGATAAAGGTCACAACTGGACGGCCAAATTTTTCAGCTTGTTTCATCAACCGTAGGGCCTTGCGATAGCCTTCTGGATGTGGTTGTCCAAAATTCCGTTTGAGGTTGTCTTGCAAGCTCTTGCCTTTTTGGATACCAACCACTGTGACAGCTTGATCTCCAAGCCAGCCAATACCACCGACAACTGCACCATCATCACGAAAAGAACGGTCACCGTGTAATTGGATAAATTCATCAAAAATGCCTGTCGCAAAGTCCAAGGTTGTCAAGCGACTCTGCTCACGCGCTTCTCTGACTATTTTTGCAATATTCATCTAGGACACCCTCCATGCAATCTGACTAGGCTAGCAATCGTATCTGGCAAATCTCTTCTTTTGACAATAGCATCTACAAAGCCATGTTCCAGTAGGAATTCTGCCTTTTGAAAATCCTCAGGCAAGTTTTCACGAACCGTATTTTCAATCACACGACGCCCAGCAAAACCAACCAAGCTCTGTGGTTCAGCCAGAATGATATCGCCCTCCATAGCGAAAGAAGCTGTCACACCACCTGTCGTTGGATCTGTCAAAATGGTCAGATAAAAGAGACCAGCATTTGAATGGCGTTTAACCGCTGCAGAGATCTTGGCCATCTGCATGAGACTCATGATTCCTTCCTGCATACGGGCTCCACCAGATGCTGTGAAAAGAACAACTGGCAATTTTTCAACAGTCGCATATTCAAATAATCGAGTGATTTTTTCACCTACAACCGTACCCATAGAAGCCATGATAAAGTTAGAATCCATAATCCCAAGAGCCACAGTCTGACCTTTAATAAGAGCTGTTCCTGTCACAACAGCTTCATCCAGACCTGTTTTTTCACGCATAGTTGCTAGTTTCTTTTGATAACCAGGGAAATGCAAGGGATCCTTGCTTTCAATCCCCGTAAATAATTCCTTGAAAGTCCCCATATCAATCGTCAAAGCCAAGCGTTCTTGGGCAGAAATACGAAAGGTGTAGTTACAATGTGGACAGATACGCTCACTTCCCAGATCCTTCTGATAAATGGTATGCTTACAGCCTGGACACTGGGAGAATAATTCATCTGGAACCTCTGGCTTAGCTTGAGGTTTTTCCCTAACCGAACGATTGGGATTGATTCGAATATACTTATCTTTTTTACTAAATAGAGCCATTGATTCCCCTTTTCGGTTTAAACTCTTGAAGTCATTTTATTCTTTTTCTTGATATTTAGGTAAGAAGGTTTCCATCAAGAAGGAAGTATCATAATCTCCAGCAATGACATTACGATCTGAAATGAGGTCAAGCTGGAAATCTGCATTGGTCTGCACCCCCTCTATCTCTAGTTCATAGAGGGCTCGTTGCATTTTCATCAAGGCATCAAAACGATTTTCACCGTGAACGATGATTTTAGCAATCATACTATCATAATAAGGCGGAATGGTATAACCTGGATAAACTGCTGAATCCACGCGCAAGCCTACTCCTCCACTTGGCAGATAGAGATTGGTAATCTTACCTGGACTTGGAGCAAAGTTGAAGGCTGGGTTTTCTGCATTGATCCGACACTCGATGGCATGACCACGCAGAACAATATCTTCTTGCTTAACAGACAAAGGCTGACCTGCCGCAATGCGAATTTGTTCCTTAACGATATCCACACCTGAAACAAATTCTGTTACTGGATGCTCTACCTGAACACGTGTATTCATTTCCATGAAATAGAATTTACCACTGGCTTCATCAAGAAGAAACTCAATGGTCCCTGCATTTTCATAACCAACAGACTCTGCCGCTCGAACAGCCGCAGCACCAATTTCATGGCGCAGCGTTTTTCCGATTGCAATCGAAGGACTTTCTTCCAAAACCTTTTGGTTATTCCGTTGAAGAGAACAATCCCGTTCCCCCAAGTGAATCACATGTCCATGCTCATCTCCTAGGATTTGAACCTCGATGTGACGAGCTGGATAGATAACCCGTTCTATGTACATGGCACCATTGCCATAATTGGCCTTGGCTTCACTTGAAGCAGTATCAAAGGCGGAAACGAGGTCTTCTGGTTTTTCAACCTTACGAATCCCTTTACCACCTCCACCTGCTGAAGCCTTGAGCATAACAGGGTAGCCAATTTTTTCAGCAACAATCAAAGCTTCCTCAGAGTTATGCACTTCTCCATCTGAACCTGGAATGACAGGCACGCCTGCTTTAATCATCTGAGCACGCGCATTGATTTTATCTCCCATCATATCCATGACATGACCAGATGGACCGATAAACTTGATACCAACTTCTTCACACATGGTTGCAAATTTGGAATTTTCACTGAGAAATCCGAAACCTGGGTGAATGGCTTCTGCCTCAGTCAAGACTGCAGCTGATAGAACCGCATTAATATTGAGATAAGACTCTGTAGGCTTACCAGGACCGATACAAACTGCTTCATCTGCCAAAAGCGTATGCAGGGCTTCCTTATCAGCAGTTGAATAAACCGCCACCGTTGCAATCCCCAATTCACGCGCCGCACGGATAATACGAACCGCAATTTCACCACGATTGGCAATTAAAATTTTTCGAAACATGGAGAACCTCCTTAGTTCCCTATTGCAAAGGTAAGAGTACCACTGGCCGCAAGCTTGCCATCCACTTCAGCCTTTGCTTCAACCACAGCAATGGTGCCACGACGTTTTACAAAAGTCGCTGTCATAAGCAATTGGTCGCCTGGTACAACTTGCTTCTTGAATTTAACCTTATCCATACCAGCGTAAAAGACCAGTTTCCCCTTATTTTCAGGTTTTGATAACTCCAATACACCAGCTGTTTGCGCCAAGGCTTCCATAATCAGAACACCTGGCATGACAGGGTATTGAGGGAAATGACCATTAAAGAAGGGCTCATTGATGGTCACATTTTTGATGGCAACAATGGTGTCCTCGCGCACTTCCAAGACACGGTCTACTAGTAGCATAGGATAACGGTGGGGAAGGGCTTCTTTGATTCCTTGAATATCGATCATTTGATACGTACCAATCCTTTACCAAACTCAACCATTTCTTCGTTAGAAACGAGAATTTCCGTTACCACACCATCCTTAGGTGCTGGAATTTCATTCATGACTTTCATGGCTTCGATAATCACCAATGTTTGACCTTTTTTAACACTATCACCAACTGTTACAAAGGCAGGTTTATCTGGACCAGCAGCCAAGTAAGCCACCCCAACAAGTGGACTCTCTACAACATCTCCCTCAGCAGCTACGCTTGCTTCTGCTGATGACGAAGTTTCTTCTATTACAGTTTCTACTGGAGCAGATGTAGGAGCTACTGGACTTGGTGTTGCTAGAACAGGCGCTGGAGCGGCTTGAGATGCAACTTCAGACACCAGTCTAGCTTCATTCTTGCTAAACTGCAACTCATCCGTCCCATTTTTATAAGAAAATTCTCTCAAACTTGACTGGTCAAATTGGGCCATCAAGTCTTTAATATCGTTTAAATTCATACTTATTTATTCTCCCAACGTTTGAAAGCAAGAACTGCATTGTGGCCACCAAAACCAAAAGTATTTGAAATGGCATATGGAATTTCTTGCTCCAAGCCTTGTCCATAAACGACATTGGCTTCGATATAATCTAATACTTCACTTGTTCCAGCTGTCATTGGTACAAAGTTATGACGCATAGCCTCGATTGTGACGATAGCTTCTACTGCACCTGCAGCACCCAGCAAATGTCCTGTGAATGATTTGGTTGATGATACAGGTACTTCCTTACCAAGAACAGCCACGATCGCACCACTTTCTCCTTTTTCATTAGCAGGAGTTGACGTTCCGTGAGCATTGACATAGGCTACTTGCTCTGGAGAAATCTCAGCTTCCTCCAAGGCTAGTTTGATGGCTTTGATAGCTCCTTGACCTTCTGGATGAGGAGAAGTCATATGGTAGGCATCACAAGTATTTCCGTAACCAACCACTTCAGCAAGGATAGTAGCCCCACGTTTTTCAGCGTGTTCAAGGCTTTCAAGAACTAACATCCCAGAACCTTCACCCATGACAAAACCATTACGGTCCTTATCAAATGGAATGGAAGCACGAGTTGGGTCCTCTGTAGTTGAGAGAGCAGTTAGGGCTTGGAAACCAGCAATAGCAAAAGGTGTAATAGAAGCTTCTGACCCACCTACCAACATGACATCTTGGAAGCCAAACTTAATTGAGCGGAAGGCATCCCCAATCGCGTCATTTGATGAAGCGCAGGCAGTATTGATGGATTTACAAACACCGTTTGCTCCAAAACGCATAGCAACATTTCCTGAAGCCATATTTGGCAAGGCTTTTGGAAGGGTCAATGGTTTCACACGTTTTGGTCCTTTGTCATTTAGGCGAAGCACTTGATCTTCAATTTCCTTGATTCCACCAATACCAGAGGCCACGATAACACCAAAACGATCTTTATCAAGGGCCTCTACATCAAGACCTGCGTGATTGACAGCTTCTTGAGCTGCGTACAAGGCATACAAAGAATAGTTATCGAAACGATTGGTATCTTTCTTTACAAAGTATTTATCAAAAGGAAAATCTTGGATTTCTGCTGCATTATGCACATCAAAGTCACTATGATCAAATTTTGTAATTGGACCAATTCCGATTTTTCCAGTTGTCAAACTATTCCAAAATTCTTCTGGTGTATTTCCGATTGGAGATGTTACTCCATAACCTGTTACTACTACGCGATTTAGTTTCATCTTTTTTACCTCTAGCTTCTGCTACATACTTAAGCCACCATCAATGGCAACCACTTGACCAGTTAGATAATCTTGGCCTGCTAAAAATACTGTCAAATCTGCAACCTGCTCTGCCTGCCCAAATTCTTTCATAGGAATTTGTGCCAGCATGGCATCTTTTACCTTGTCTGATAGAACAGCTGTCATATCGGACTCAATCATTCCAGGTGCAATAGCATTAACTCTGATATTGCGATTGGCCACTTCACGCGCCACAGACTTGGTAAAACCAATCAAACCAGCCTTAGAAGCTGCATAGTTAGCTTGACCGATATTTCCCATCAAACCAACAACACTAGACATATTAATGATAGCACCTTCTCTAGCTTTTATCATCGGTTTCAAGACTGATTGTGTCATGTTAAAGGCACCAGTCAGGTTAACCTTGAGCACTTTTTCAAAATCCGCTTCTGTCATCTTGAGCATTAGGGTATCTTGTGTAATTCCTGCATTGTTGACCAAAACATCTACTGAACCCAGCTCTGCAATAGCTTGATCAACCATACGCTTAGCGTCTGCAAAATCTGATACATCTCCTGAAATGGGAACCACCTTGACACCATAGTTTGAAAACTCGGCTAGCAAGTCCTCTGAGATTGTCCCACGGCTGTTTAAGGCAATGTTGGCTCCTGCCTGAGCAAACTTGTGGGCAATGGCAAGACCAATCCCACGACTCGAACCTGTAATAAAGATATTTTTATTTTTTAGTTGCATTCTTTTCTCCTGTTTCCTCTTGTATTTATGGGAGAAGGGATTACTTGTTTTCTAGCAAATCTTCCAAACTAGCCTGATCTTCAACATTGGCTAGTTTAGCTGTCTTATCAATTTTTTTAACAAATCCTGACAAGACTTTCCCCGGTCCAATCTCGATAAAGTTGGTTACGCCCGCTTCTTGCATAACCGCAATACTTTCATAGAAACGAACTGGTACCTTGACCTGACGCGTCAAGAGTTGAGCAATGTCTTCTTTTTGCATAACAGCAGCTTCTGTATTGCCGACTAGGGGACAAGTAAAATCTGAAAAACTTGCCTGAGCCAGAGTTTCAGCTAGTTTCTGGCTAGCAGGCTCAAGGAGAGCGGTATGAAAAGGACCTGACACCTTGAGAGGAATCAAGCGTTTAGCACCTGCTTCCTGCAAGAGTTCGACAGCTCGGTCAACTGCAGCCACTTCTCCACCAATCACGATTTGTGCAGGTGTATTATAGTTGGCAGGGGTAACCACTCCAAGTTCAGAAGCTTTTTGACAGGCTTCCTCAATGACCTCTACTGGTGTATTGAGAACTGCCACCATCTTGCCAGAACCAGCAGGGGCTGCTTCTTCCATATAGGCTCCACGCTTAGCAACCAAGGCAACCGCATCTTCAAAATCCAAGGTACCGCTGGCCACCAAGGCAGAGTATTCTCCAAGAGACAAACCAGAAACCATATCAGGCTGATAGCCCTTTTCTTGCAATAAACGGTAAATAGCAACTGAAGTCGCTAAAATAGCTGGTTGCGTATAGCGGGTCTGATTGAGCTTTTCTTCTTCCGTATCAATGAGATAACGCAAATCATAACCGAGTACCTGACTCGCTTGATCAATCGTTTCTTTGACAATCGGGTAGTGATCATAGAGATCCCGTCCCATACCTAGATACTGGGCACCTTGGCCAGCAAATAAAAAGGCTGTTTTAGTCATTTCTTACAACTCCTGCCCAACGAGAGGCTTCTTCTTGAATTTTCTTAGCTGCTCCGTAATACAAATCTTTTAGGATTTCTTCAACGGTTTCTTCTTTGGAAACAAGGCCTGCAATTTGACCTGCCATAACAGATCCACCATCCACATCTCCGTGAACAACCGCTTTGGCTAGAGCACCCGCTCCCATTTGTTCAAAAATTTCCAAATCTGGATTTTCTTGTTTAAAAGCATCTTTTTCAGCTTGTTCAAAATCACGAGTCAACTGATTTTTAATCGCACGAACAGCATGTCCAAAGTGTTGAGCTGAAATCGTAGTATCAATATCTCTAGCTTTTAAAATTTTCGCCTTATAATTTGGATGAGCATTAGACTCTTTTGCAACGACAAAACGAGTTCCAACCTGAATAGCCTCTGCACCTAGCATAAAGCCAGCCGCAGCACCTTCACCATCTGCAATCCCTCCTGCAGCAATGACAGGAATAGATACAGCTGCAGCCACCTGGCGCACTAAGGTCATGGTTGTTAATTTCCCAATGTGTCCCCCAGCTTCCATTCCTTCTGCAATAACAGCGTCCGCACCGATTTTTTCCATGCGTTTAGCTAGGGCAACACTTGGAACAACGGGAATAACTGTAATACCAGCTTCATGGAAACGCTCCATGTATTTGCTTGGATTTCCTGCGCCTGTTGTAACTACCTTAACCCCTTCCTCGATAACGAGGTCTACAATATCTTCCACAAAGGGAGACAAAAGCATAATGTTGACACCAAAGGGTTTATCAGTCAATGATTTGATTTTATCAATATTTGCCTTGACAACTTCTTTAGGGGCATTTCCCCCACCGATAATCCCTAGTCCTCCAGCCTTGGAAACAGCCCCTGCCAAATCACCATCAGCAACCCAGGCCATTCCTCCTTGGAAAATAGGATAATCAATATTCAATAATTCTGTAATACGCGTTTTCATAGTGCCTCCATCGTTTCTTGCTTACGTAATAGTTCGATACCATCATAATTTGACAATCAAACTATTGCCTAAACAAGAGGGAGCGGGTTTCCCTACTCCTTCTATTTATATTCTGTTTATTTTGTTTGCTCTTCAACGTAGGCAACCAAGTCACCAACTGTTTTCAAGTCATCTTCTGCTTCGATTTGGATATCAAAAGCATCTTCGATTTCTGAGATTACTTGGAACAAGTCCAATGAATCTGCATCCAAATCATCAAAAGTTGATTCAAGTGTTACTTCTGATGCGTCTTTTCCAAGTTCTTCAACGATAATTTCTTGTACTTTTTCAAATACTGCCATGATAGGACTCCTTTAAAATAAATAGTTTTTTTATAACAATGTGTTCACCACATGATTACCTAAATTGTAAGAATGAGCGTGCCCCATGTCAAGCCTCCACCGAAGCCTGATAGTAGAACAGTCTGGCTACCATCTAAACGGATGAGGCCTTGTTCTACACACTCTGAAAGTAAAATCGGGATACTGGCTGCACTGGTATTGCCATATTCCATCATATTGGCTGGAAGTTTATCTCGGTTAACACCAATTTTTTTAGCCATTTTATCCAAGATACGGTCATTAGCCTGATGAAGTAGCAGATAATCCAAGTCTGTCGCCTCTAAAGGAGATTCTTCAATAGTCTGCTTGATAGACTTGGCTACATCCCGAATAGCAAAATCAAAGACTGCGCGTCCATCCATCTTCAAAAATGAATCTGCACTTTCTTGATCTGAAAAAGGAGAATGCAAGCCTGAATGTCCGTAGGTCAGACATTCGCTACGACTTCCATCACTATTGAGACTCTCAGCCAAGAAATGCTCTTGCTCGCTAGCTTCTAGCAAGACTCCACCAGCACCATCTCCAAACAAAACAGCTGTTGATCGGTCTGACCAATCGACTGCTTTAGAGAGGGTTTCACTACCAATCACCAAGCCTTTTTGAAAGCGACCAGAAGCGATAAACTTTTCAGCAGTTGAAAGAGCAAATACAAATCCACTGCAAGCCGCTGTTAGGTCAAAAGCAAAGGCCTTATTAGCACCAATATTAGCTTGAACACGAGCAGCTGTAGAGGGCATCATAGAATCTGGAGTAATGGTAGCTAGGATGATAAAATCCAACTCCTCTCCTGTGATTTCAGCTTTTTCCATCAGTTTCTTAGCAACCTCTGTAGCCAAATCACTAGTAGATTCTGTTCTTGAAATATGCCTTTGTCGTATTCCCGTCCGACTTGAAATCCACTCATCATTGGTATCCATAATCTGAGCCAAATCATGATTTGTAACCACTTGCTCTGGCACATAATGAGCAACCTGGCTTATTTTTGCAAAAGCCATTATCTCAAATCCTCCAAAAATTGATAAAGATTAGTCAAACCTTTGCTCATAACCTCAATTTCTTGCTTACTCATACCATCAATGATTTTTTCAACCATGGCCTTGTGGAAGCGTTTATGTAGCCTATGAACCAAGCGACCTTTCTTTGTCAAATGCAGATGCACCACACGTCGATCATGTTCTGAACGAATGCGTTCAATGTAACCCTTACGTTCGAGATTATTCAAACTAGTCGTAACTGTCCCAAGAGTCACCATCAACTCTTTTGACACTTGACTTGGTGTCACATCTGGAACTTTTCCAATCACATCAATCGTATGCATTTCTTTGATGGAGATATCCTTGAAACGACTACCCCTCAAGCTAACTTCCTCAATAACGAGGACATTGTTAAATATAGACGTTAAATATTCATTAATTCGTTGGTAGTCCAATCTTTCCTTCCCTCCTTTTCAAAAAAACTTTTAGAATCAAAACATTTGACAAGAGAATTATATCAAAGTTCAAAGAATGGTGCAAGTATTTTTTTATTTTCCTGTAAATTTAGGTCTTCTTCTTTCCGAATGAGCCCGAACTCCCTCTTTGAAATCCTCTGTTTTGGCTAGAGATTCTTGAAGATTCAGTTCCAAAGTAGCATAATCTTGCCAATCTTTAAATTGGCTCTCCCAAACCAACTTCTTAATGGCAGCATAGGAATTACTTGAGCCACGTCTCAATTTTTTAAGAAGCTGTTCTCTCGTCTTTTCAAGTTTATCAGCTTCACAGATACGGTAAACCAGGCCCCACTCTAGAGCTTTTTCTGCTGTCAAAGCCTCACCTGTCATAGCTAATTGAGCAGCACGCGTCACACCAATACTTCGACTCAAGAGATGAATTCCTCCCGCATCCGGAGCCAAGCCAACTCCAACAAAAGCTTGGATAAATTTAGCCTTATCCGTTGCCAGACAGAAATCTGCAGCAACAGCCATATTCGCTGCGGCACCTGCAACAGCCCCATCAACCTCCATCAAGACAGGTTTAGCAATTTGCTTGATTTTATAAGAAATAGTATTGACCAATTCTGCGATTTTCGTCAATGATGGAATATCATCCTCATCCACTGCCCGCTTCATCTCTACTAAATCTCCCCCAACTGAAAAAACTTTGCCATTCGCATTGATTAAGACAAAATGCACAGCCGGATCCTCTTCTGCCAAAGTCAGAGCTTCTAAAATCTCCTCACACATAGGGATATGAAAACCATTCGCGACCTCAGGACGATTCAAGGTAAGGATTGCCAAATCCTCTTCAAGATGATAAATAATGTGTTCCATCAGGACTCCTTTTTTATTTTATATGCGGTTTAAATTATTTCATTTTCAAAGTATATCTTTTTTAGGAGCAGAAAGCAATAAAAAATCGACTAAAAGTGTCTCAGCCGATTAGAAAGGCTCGCTTTGTCCTAGAAAGCATCTTCTTTTCTTCATTGAAAAAAGCCTTTCTTTCTGCTATAATCGTATAAAATACTTACTTTAGGAGTCTTTATGAAGGTTGTTAAATTTGGAGGTAGTTCTCTTGCCTCTGCTAGTCAGTTAGAAAAAGTTTTAAACATTGTCAAAAGCGATTCAGAGCGTCGTTTTGTCGTCGTTTCTGCGCCTGGTAAACGCAATGCTGAAGATACTAAGGTTACGGATGCCTTGATTAAATACTACCGCGACTATGTTGCTGGTAACGATATTAGCAAGAGTCAAAACTGGATTATCGACCGCTATGCTGCTATGGTTAGTGAACTAGGGCTAAAACCAGCTGTTTTAGAAAAAATTTCCAAAAGCATTCGCGCCTTAGCCACTCTTCCTATTGATGAAAATGAATTTCTCTACGATACTTTCCTAGCAGCTGGTGAAAATAACAATGCTAAATTGATTGCTGCCTACTTTAATCAAAATGGGATTGATGCACGCTATGTTCACCCTAGAGAAGCTGGTATTGTGGTCACAAGTGAACCTGGTCACGCTCGCATCATTCCATCAAGTTATGACAAGATTGAAGAATTGACAAATGCAAATGAAGTACTTGTCATTCCTGGTTTCTTTGGAGTTACTAGGGAAAATCAAATCTGTACCTTCTCACGTGGAGGCTCAGACATTACAGGTTCTATCATTGCTGCAGGGGTTAAAGCTGATCTCTATGAAAACTTTACGGATGTTGATGGTATCTTTGCAGCTCACCCAGGAATTATCCACCAGCCACACTCGATTCCTGAGTTGACCTACCGTGAAATGCGTGAGTTGGCTTATGCAGGATTCTCAGTTCTTCATGACGAAGCTCTTCTTCCTGCCTACCGAGGAAAAATTCCTCTGGTTATCAAGAATACCAACAATCCTGACCATCCAGGTACTCGTATCGTTCTAAAACACAGTAGTGATGAATTTCCAGTTGTAGGAATTGCCGGTGATTCTGACTTTGTCAGCATCAACATGTCGAAATACCTCATGAACCGTGAGGTTGGATTTGGACGCAAGGTTCTTCAAATCCTTGAAGATCTTAACATCGGTTGGGAACATATGCCAACAGGTATCGACGATCTTTCAATCATCCTCCGTTCTCGCGAACTAACTCCTATCAAGGAAGAAGAAATCCTTCGTCAGTTGGTGCAAAAAGCTGAAGTAGACCATGCAGAAATCGAACATGACCTTTCAATCATTATGATTGTTGGAGAAAAGATGAAGAGCCATATCGGAGTAACTGCTACTGCGACACGTGCTCTATCTGAAAATAAGATCAACATTCAGATGATGTCGCAAGGTTCTAGTGAAGTTTCTATTATGTTCGTTGTCAATAAAGACCAAGAGAAAGCAGCAATCAAAGCCCTCTACAATGCCTTTTTCGGCGAAAGTAAGGAAGACTAACCATGGCTCAATCACTTAACAAAACAGTGCTCCTCAATACGACAGGCACCTCCTACCTCTCTATAGCTGGGAAAGTTGGGAAATTCCTTGTCGGAGATCAGGCTCTGGAATTTTACCCAGATGTCAATGTTGAACAATTTATTCAGATTCCTTGGAGCCATATCAACCAAATTGGAGCCAATGTCACTGGTCGAAAAATCAGTCGCCACTTCGAAGTCTTTACAGACAGAGGAAAATTCCTCTTTGCTTCAAAAGACTCAGGTGCCATCCTCAAAATTGCTCGCGAAAAACTGGGCAACGACAAGGTCGTCAAGCTTCCGACTCTGATTCAGACCATTGGTCAAAAATTTAAAAATCTATTTGCAAAAAAGTAGAAACTTTAGTATAATCATAGCAACGGATAAGTAGGTTATCTTCTTCTTTCAGAAAGTCTGCGGATGCTGCGAGCAGATAGGAGGGATAGGTGAAATTCTACCGTTAGTAACAATTGCATACACAATCAAGTGCACTCCTGTGAAGTTGGATGGAACCGTGGCCCTGCCACTCCAACGCTTTGTCAGGTGTGCTTTTTTCATAAAGGAGTTCTTATGTTAGATATCAAACGTATTCGTACAGACTTTGATGCTGTCGCAGAAAAACTGGCTACACGTGGTGTAGATGCTGCTGTCTTAAACGAGATGAAAGAAATCGATGCTAAACGTCGTGATATTTTAGTCAAGGTTGAAACTCTCAAGGCTGAACGTAACACAGTTTCAGCTGAGATTGCCCAAGCTAAGCGCAATAAGGAAAATGCAGATGACAAGATTGCTGCTATGCAAACTCTATCTGCTGAAGTCAAAGCCTTGGATGCTGAATTGGCAGAAATCGATGCTAAATTGACAGAATTTACCACTACTCTTCCAAACATCCCAGCTGACAGCGTTCCTGTTGGAGCTGACGAAGATGACAATGTGGAAGTTCGCCGTTGGGGCACTCCACGCGAGTTCGATTTCGAGCCAAAAGCTCACTGGGATCTTGGCGAAGACCTTGGTATCCTTGATTGGGAACGTGGCGGTAAGGTAACAGGAGCTCGCTTCCTCTTCTATAAAGGTCTAGGCGCTCGTTTGGAACGTGCTATCTACAACTTTATGTTGGATGAACATGGAAAAGAAGGCTACACTGAAGTCATCACACCTTACATGGTTAACCATGACTCTATGTTTGGTACTGGTCAATATCCAAAATTCAAGGAAGATACTTTTGAATTGAGCGACAGCAATTATGTCCTCATTCCTACAGCTGAAGTTCCTCTAACAAACTACTACCGTGATGAAATCCTTGATGGTAAAGACCTGCCAATCTACTTCACTGCTATGAGTCCTTCATTCCGTTCTGAGGCTGGTTCTGCTGGTCGTGATACTCGTGGCTTGATTCGTTTGCACCAATTCCACAAGGTTGAAATGGTTAAATTTGCCAAACCAGAAGAATCTTACGAAGAATTGGAAAAAATGACAGCCAACGCTGAAAACATCCTTCAAAAACTTAACCTTCCATACCGTGTCGTTGCTCTCTCTACAGGAGATATGGGCTTCTCAGCTGCGAAGACTTACGACTTAGAAGTTTGGATTCCAGCACAAAACACCTACCGTGAAATCTCAAGCTGTTCAAACACAGAAGATTTCCAAGCCCGTCGTGCCCAAATCCGTTACCGTGATGAAGCAGATGGCAAGGTGAAATTGCTCCATACCTTGAACGGTTCTGGACTTGCAGTTGGACGTACAGTGGCTGCTATTCTTGAAAACTATCAAAATGCAGATGGTTCTGTGACCATTCCAGAAGCACTTCGTCCATACATGGGTGGAGCTGAAGTTATCAAACCATAAAAATAAGGTTTAGCTATTTCTAGCTAGACCTTTTTTCGTAACCAATTCAGATAAGCGCCTAATACAAAGAGCAAAATAATTAAGCAAATAGCGGTTTCAGCCAGTACCAGATAATCCAGAAATGGAAGTTTCAAGATTCCCTGAGCCATCTTAAGCGAAGTAGCTGTGATAATGGTTGGGAAGGTGAGGGCTGAGAAGGCTGGTTGAAAACCTTGTTTTAAAATATTGGGCAGGCGAGTCAAAACAAAGAAAAAGAAGGATTGGGAAGCCAAAATCATCACAACTAATAGCCAAGTCGGTAGGCTGGCTCCTCCAACTCGAACTAGGGAAGCCAAGATTAGAGAGAAAGGAGCACAGTAGATTCCTTCTTGACCAAGCAAGACTACGGGGAGTGGTTGTTTCTTTAAATCACTATAAATAAGGGGATAGAGATAGAAGGTTAGGAGAAAACCAAAACTCAAGGTCGCATAGGCAATTTCGATGATACCTACCAGAGGATAGGTCAAGGCTGCTACTGCTATCCCCACATAGAGAACCGTCCAGCTTGGAGTAGCATGAACCCTCCGCCCCGGACAGGCAAATTTAATGGTAAAACCAGCAATCAGGGCTACATCCAAGAGAAATGAAAACCACCAGATTCCTTGCGCTACCAAAGGAAGATGAGGGAAGACGCGAAAAACATAAGTCGATAAAATCATCCCAGCCATGGGAAAAGTCGCCATTCCTGACAAAAGAGGAGGTTTGGTCAATTCTTGCTTGGTTTCTTTCCAATTAAAGAGATGAAGAATAAGAAAGAATATCCAAAAAATCAAACCTGTCAGACTAAAAAGATGGGACAGAAACGGCAACGTATCTAAAATAAGATTTCCAGCTCCTGCTAAACCTAGCAAACAACCAGAAAATACCAAGGGGAGTTTTTTCATCCTAACCTCCAATAATCATGTTAGTTTCAGTATAGCATAAAAGCGCTTAAATGAGGACTTAAAAAATGAAGTCCGATTATTTCAGACTTCATTTTACTCAAATATGAATTAAGCATAAGGTTGCAATTCTGGGTTAATTGGTGTATTGGCTAGATTGTTGGCATAGTTACAGAGGCTTGCTAGGCTAACACCAAGAACCACATCCAAGGCATTTTGTTGGGTGTAGCCAGCTTCTAAAAATTCACCCAAGGCTTCATCTCCTACACGACCCTTGGTATTGATAACTGCCAAAGTAAACTTAGCCAGAGTGTCTAATTTAGGATCTGTTTCGATTGGAGTACGATTGCGAAGGGCTTGCAGAAGGTCATCATTCATCTGGATTTGTTTGATGGAAAAAGCTGTGTGACCTGCCACGCAGAAAGCACAACCATTAGTTACAGCTGCCGTGATTTGCACTACTTCACGCTCAACTGGTGTCAGGCTATTGCGACGGTTGATGGCTCCGACAGTTCTGTAGGCTTCTAAGGCGGTAGGTGCATTAGCCAAGAGACCGATTAGGTTGGGAATATAGCCATTGTTATCTTTTTCTACTGTTTCAAGAACTTCTTTCACTTCTGCTGGTGCTGATTCGACTGTATGAATGGTAAATGTTGTCATCATAAAACCTCTTTTCATGTTGTTGAAATCTAGTCTATCACAGATTCTATACCGTGTATAATATATATTTTAAATTGCATCGATAAAAATTTTTTATGAAGACAAAAGAGCCTGGGACAAAATAGTTCTCAACCACAAAAAGCTAGAGATTTCCAATCCGTTGCTTTTTTTGGAGATAAGAGACTATTGTCCCAGGTTCTTGAAAGATACTCACTTAATCAGAAGAACAACTTTGTTGCACTTGACTTGACAATTAGGGATTAAAAAGCGGGCCTGAGAAATTATAAATCCAATCTTAGTAAGATTCTGTTTGTTGTTTTATGATATCGTTTATACTATTTATAGATATCTTGTTTCAGAGCTCAGTTATTCAAAATCAGCGTGTCTATTAAACATTGTTTCTGATGTCTCCCCAGTATCGTCCATTAAATTTAAAATTAAACTATCAAAGGTCAAAAAAGCTAACTGTTCAAAAGCTGAACCCATGGGTTGTTTAAAACCCTTTGAATTCCAGTTATTTTCGTTTTTTGTTGTACCTGGTAATATTAAGCTTGAAGAAGCTAAATTGCCAATTGTTGAATCCAATTTCATGGTTACCAAACCAATCTTAACACCACTTTCTACGGCTTTTTTGGCTAAAAATTTTAAACTATCGGTTTCTCCAGAACCAGAACAGATAATCAATAAGTCCCCAGGTTGGGAATGGGGGGAGCTTATTTCACCAACAATACTTACATCAAAACCTAGATGCATCAATCGATTGGCAAACGATTGAATTACAATACCCGATCGACCAGCGCCCGAAAGAAAAATATGCTTAGCTCTTTTAATTTCTTCTAGAAAGATAGAAAGCTGTTCACTGCTAATTTTTTCAGCATTGTGTAACAGTTCGTTAAGGATCTTTAAAATATAATTTTCCAATTTTATCCTCCTAAACTTCCGATAAAGCAGTTTTTAAATTCGTTATCATTTCAACTTCGTTGTTCTCTTCCCCAAAAATATATCCACCCGATACAAACATATCAGCGCCTACTTTTGCACAAGGTTTAATCGTATTGTTGTCAATTTTACCATCTACTTCAATCAAATATTGATAGTCATTTATTTCTCTCAGTTGGTTGAGTTCAGCAATCTTATTAACAGTTATAGAAATAAATTCTTTATTTGGTCTGCCAGGATTAATTGTCATCACTAATACTAGATCAACTTCGGATAGAATTGGTTCTATCATTGAAACAGGAGTGGATGGATTGATAGCGACTCCGACCTTCTTTTTTTCTTCCTTAACCATTTGAATAATATACATCCCATTATTAGTAGCTTCAGCATGGTACGTGATAGAGTCAGCACCAGCCTTAAGAAAATCTGGCACCATTTTTTCAGGTGTTTCTATCATTAAGTGGACATCTAGCAAAATATTGGAAACCTCTTTTAATTCTTTAACAATACTAGGTCCTGAAGCCATATCCGGGACAAAACAACCATCCATCACATCAACATGCAACCACTTTACTCCAGTCATTTTTAAAAAATTTAATGTTTTTTCTAAGCGACTGATTTTGGAACTAAATAATGAAGGTGCTAAAATATACTCTTTCATCAAATTTACTCTCCCATAATTATCACATCAATTGTACGATCTCGTTCACGGAGACGATCCCAATCTACAAAATACACTCTACCCAAAGTCCCAATCTGCAACTTTCCCTGTTTCAAAATTAGTGATTGAGAATTAGTTCCATAAATTGATGCCTTCAGATGTGCATCTGTATTTAGCATCACCCATTTTTCAGATGGATAATTAGGGTCGCTTAATGAAGTCCCAAAGGCAATATGTTCTGGCCCTGGGCTGTGATATTGTCCTTCAGTTGTCATGGCTGGAGCTATCTTTTCCATTACTTCATTAATGTCTACGTGTAGAAAATCATCACCAAAATAATTCACATCATGCATCGTCTCTTCATAAAAGAATGAACAAGTTGTATGTGGAGTGGTAATGATCATCACACCATCTATCAATCCAGATTCTAATGCAATACGAATCAAATCATCACGTAAATCATGATAAGAAGCACGTCCTTCTATTGTACGTATTTTGATTGTGTCATGTTTGATCATCTATTTCAGTTCCAATCGTGTTGCTACATCTTCAAATATTTTATCTGCCCCTATTCCGGTCAATAGGCCTACCCCATTAATCACTTTATCTTTAACTGAATCTGGGACAATAGTCGTGCTGACGACTGCATCGTAATCGTCCATCTTATTCAATTCGTCTGCAATCTTAGATTGATAAATTTTAACCTGATCTGTATAGTTCTCAGCTTCCAACCATTTGTTTATTTTTGATACCGCAATTGTTGATGTTGCGTGCCCAGCACCACAAATTACTAATAGTTTTTTCATGATTTTTCCTACTTTCTTTTTATTGACATTCCTGCATATTTTTTGCTTTACTTCCTTTAATTTTATTGAAATAAAACATTGCTACTAAAACCACAATTCCTAAAAGGATAATTCCCAAGATACCTAGTTTTTGAACTAATAAAACGAATAACCCTGCTGGCCACAAACCACTCAATAGCATAGTAACCAGTCCAGATGTACCTACATCAAAGTTTGCCATTTGAAAAAGATCTGTCACAATAGGAGCTAGCCACGTAGATAAATAAAATGTCATAACTAGATAAAGGGAGCACCCCACTAAAGAACGGACAATGTTTCCTTTGAAGTATGGAATCATTAAACAAATCGCAAATGCAAAGAATGCTAAGTCACCAAAAGGTAAGACTTTATTTCCAGGTAAAATTACTGCAAGTAATAGCGATATGGGAACTAACAACAATGAAGTAGACATTACTGTTGGATGGCCAACTGTAAGTGCTGCATCCATCCCAATATTTACCACACGTCCATTTAATTTTTTTCCTGTAAATTCTTTGGCAGCCTCAGCAATTGGTAACAGCCCTTCCATAAACATTGCAACCATTTTTGGCATTATCTTCATAACTGCAGCAGTTTTCATACCAAGCAATCCAATTCCTGCTGCATCATACCCTGCAAAGAATCCGACAACAACCCCAATGACCAAGCCAATAACAACAGTGTCACCAAATATTCCAAATTTTTTTGTCAAACTTTCAGCATCTGCATCAATCTTATTAAAACCCGGAATTCGATCAAAAATCCAGTTCATAGGTTTCGCAAACAATACTCCAGACAATGCCATCATATGTGTAATTGCGATTCCTGGATAACCAAAGAATTCACTAACCTCTTTTTGAGCTGCATCTGCCAAGAACCATTGTAGAACAACAGCTACAATTGCTCCAATAATTCCAAACCAAAAATTTCCAGTTACTGTTTGTACAAGCATACCTAAAAATATTGGGAACCAAAAATTCCAAATATCGACATTTAATGTTTTCGTCCAACCAAGCATCACTAAGATGAAATTCAAGATTAATGAAATTGGAATTATCAAAATTCCCAAAGATGTGGAGAAGGCTAAAGGTCCACCTACCCCAACGCCGATATCTAAAACGTTCAGGGAAGTTCCGAATTTTTCACCCATTTGCTGAATTGCACTACCTAAACCACCCGATAACAAATCGAGTACTAATCCAAGTCCAATACTCCCGATTCCAACTGTGATACCAGAGATAAAAGCTTTTCCAGGCTTTAATCCAAAGAACAATCCAATTATAAAAATGATTACTGGTAGAAATACTGTTGATCCTAATCCAATAAACCATTGAATACCATTTATAATAACATTCATTTATTTTTCCTCCTTGATTGGTTTAATAAATACCAGAATTATTTAGCAATTTGATAAACTCTTCCTGTGATGATAACTCTCGTAACTGCTTTACCTTTTGATCATCAGTAAATAAGGTCATTAAATTTTGTAAAGTCTCTACTTGTTCATGTGGTGCTGCCATAGCTAACATAAACACTAAATTGACTTCTATATTATTATTTTTATCTGTCATATCTTGAAAAACCACGGGTTTGTCTAATGATGCAAAACAAATTTGTGATTTGTTAACATGTATAGAGTCTGTATGAGGAATTGCAAAACCAACACTATTAAATTCCAGACCAGTAGGATATTCTGATTCTCTTGTCATAATACCGTCTAAAAAACTTGTTTTGACACATCCTGCTAGATAAAGCTTTTTATACATTTTTTCAAATAATTGCGTTTGATCTTTAGGTTTGATATGAAACAAACAAAGTTCTTGATCAAAAAACATTTAGTTCCCTCCAGTACTAAAAATTTGTAGCATTTGCGTGGAATCTTTGATTTTCACAAGCGCATCAACTTTCTTTTTTTCATCAATAAATTGGTAAAGTTCTTCAACTACTTCACGAATTTCGTGTAAATCTTCTTCATTAAGGTTTACCATAATAATTAATTTGACGGTACGACCCCCCCAGTTAATCGCTTTTCTAAGAGAGACAATATAAATATGAGATTTATATATTGTTGTCGGATTAGCATGAGGTAATGCAACTCCACTGTCCAAATTGGTATTTCCGATTTCCTCTCTCTCAAAGACAGCTTTTCGAAAAGTAGGTAGTACTAATTTACGGTTTTCTAGTTCATCAATCATACTATTTAAGCAATCAGTTTTGTCCCAAAAAATATTTTGTAAACTAATTAGTTCGAGGCTGACATATTTATTCAACACCTCTGATTTGAAATCACTACCTAATGAACCAGACATTCCAAAGGATTCCCCTTGGATAAGATATTTTGTGTAAGCTTCCATAATCTTGATATAATCTTGGTCACTAACTAAAGGTGTTACCTTTACAAAAGGAATCTTTGATTGAGGAATATCAATTGAGCTGATTATCAAATCAATATTTTCCTTGTCACTTTTGTTAAATCGCTCCATTGTAGAAACTTCTACATTATCACGAGCTGGGATAAACTTTCGAACTTTAGAAAAAATAAATTGAGCTGAAGACATTCCATATTGACAAACAATGATAATATTATTTGCTTTGGATTGACGATCTAAGGCAATTTGGAAATGAATCAAAATGAATGAAATCTCATCATCATTCAAAATCACATCATATTGTTGTTCAACAATTACTAATGCATACCAAACGATACTGAAAAGCTCAGAATACTGATCTCTAATATTCTCCAATAGAGGATTTTCAATATGAATCCCATCTTTTAACCGAAGAATCATAGCAGGTATATGATATAGCAACGAATTAAAGAGGTGTTCATCCTGAGTCAAATCAACTTTTTCAATTTTACTCATTCTTGCAATCAGTCGATACACCAAATCTACATAAGTTTCATCGTTAGCTTTTATTTCAGTAGTTACCCGATGGGCAAAAAGTTGACGTGACAAATAATCTTTATCTACTTCACTAAAAATCAATTTAGTTTCTTTTGATAACTCTTCAGACATTTCATTTGCAACCACAAAAGTTTCCATATGCCGTATACTACTAAATAAGTAATCGTCTTCTTCTTCAACATGAAAACCCATTTGAAGGCGTCGACATTGAACCAAAAGAGTTGTCATAAGTGATTCCATATAGTAATCAGAAATATTTTCAGTGAGTTCCCTAAAATTTTTGTGTAGAACTTTCGATGCGAGAGTCACTAATTGTTTCTCAAAAAAATGATACAGCTTAACATTGATAGATTTTTCCTCTATCAAATTTGAGAAATGTGTTACTAACTGTTTAGCAGCTAATTGAATCTCATTCTCTTGACCTTGACTAGTCAAACCATCCTTTGTAGAAAGCAGCTCAACATTGTTTGCTGTAATTATTTCATTCATAATTTTCAAATCATTATAGAGTGAGGTTTTACTAACCAAGTATTGCTCGGCAAGAGAATCCAGTGTTGGCTTATTTTCTTCAAAAAATATACTTTTAATAATTTTGACCCTTCTATTTATAGGTGACAATTGATCTTGTAAAAGCTCACTTTCTAATTCTTTTAAAAAGTTTATTTTTTCACTATATTCACCTGATAAGCGGATGCCTAGAGAAGGTAACCGTTCTATATCAATAGAGTAAGGTTGGATGGAAATTCGAAGTGTTTCTAAATCTTGAAATACGGTTTTAGTCGAAACAGACAATTTTTTACTGTAGAAAGAAGTAGGTAAAAATTCATCATGTTCAATTAGCAAGCGTGCAAGTTTTAATTGCCTTTCGTTCATGGATATCACCTTTCTGTTAGCTAACATTCTTCTTTCCATGTCTATGATAACACAATCTGTAAGCGCTAGCAATTACATAAATTTACTTATCTGTTGTAGAAGTGAGTTAACGAACTTACTGAAGTACATTTTTCTATGTGAATTAATTTCATTACGCATTGGAATAAAGTCAATATCTGAGACACATTTTTTAGAGAGTTTTTTCGAAAAAGTCTATATATCCTCATTCAGTATATGAAGTAATTCTATCTAAGCAGATCAGTGAATGGAAATGTGAAATTAATGCTGAACACGAGACATTTATTAACTCGAGTAATAATAAACCATATATGGAAGCTCATCATTTAATACCGATGTCTAAACAAGGGAAGAGTCTGAGTCTGGGACAAAAAGATTTTGATTTTAGGAATTCTTTATTATAAATTTTTAAAATCGATAGATTAAACAAAAAAGCGAACAAAAAGAGTATTCTGAGTGTCAGAAAAACCTTTTTGTTCGCTTTTTATATTTAAGGTTAGACTTTTGTCCCAGCCTCTTATCTTTTTCACACAAACCTTAGTCCGAATTCAATTACTCTCGTGATTTACGTATATAGGTTACGACTACATTTTTGGACTTTAGAGTTTCGCGACCCCTTATCCACTATATAGGCCTTACTATCACGTTCCTATTCGTAGAGCCACGATTTCGCTATCCCTTTCTCTGCCGACTCTTATTTCCAGCGTCAGACTTAAAACGGTCTATCCCCAGACCGTTGTAATCCGCTACCTCACGATAATCAGGCTTGGGAATCGCTATTGGGTTCACCGGCAGCAGGTGCCCACGGAGGACTTACACCTCAGATGCACGACATGCTCGTCGTACGCAAAAAAGCAACGGCAAATCCGTTGCTTTTTTTGATAGAATCGAGACACTATTGTCCCAGACTCCACTATTTGTCAAAATACTTTTTAGTCTCAGCAATAACGACTGGCGATAAAACTAAGAGAGCAATCAAGTTTGGCAGAGCCATCAAGGCATTGACAATATCTGCGATAATCCAAACCATATCCAACTCGATAAATCCTCCCAACAAGACCATGAGTACAAAGACCACACGGTAGAGCCAGATAAAGCGAACCCCAAAGAGAAACTCAAAACAACGTTCCCCGTAATAGTTCCAACCTAGAATCGTTGTAAAGGCAAAGAGCACAAGGAAGATGGTCAAAAGGGCAGGTCCAAAGTGTGAAAAGACTGTTGAGAAGGCTGACTGAGTCAAGGCAACCCCATTTAAGTCACCACTCCAAACACCAGTCACCAAGATGGTCAAACCAGTCAGAGTACAGATAATGAGGGTGTCAATAAAGGTTCCTGTCATGGAAATCAAGCCTTGCTCTACCGGTTCATTTGTCTTAGCCGCAGCCGCTGCAATGGGAGCCGAACCCAAACCAGATTCGTTTGAGAACACACCACGCGCCACACCATTTTGAATAGCCATCCGAATGCTAGCACCGGCAAATCCACCTACCGCAGCAACCGGACTAAAAGCGGATGTCAAGATTAAAGCGATTGTAGCAGGGATTTTCTCGATATTAAAGAAAATAACTGTAAGAGTTCCTAAAATATAAATAATAGCCATAAAAGGAACAACGGTAGTTGAAACCTTTGAAATGGACTTGAGTCCACCAAAGACTGCAATCGCTACAAATACAGACAAAACAAGAGCCGTGATAGCTGGCGAAATAGTCGTTGTATTTTGGATAGATTCTGTAATCGAGTTGACCTGGGTGAAGGTTCCGATCCCCAATAAAGCCACTAAGACACCTGCCAGGGCAAAGAAGATAGCAAGGGGACGCCACTTTTCTCCCATCCCTAGAAGGATATAGTGCATGGGACCTCCCGCTACTGCACCATGGTCGTCCTTGGTACGGTATTTAATAGCTAGCAGTCCTTCCGCATACTTGGTAGCCATTCCAAAGAAAGCAGCCATCCACATCCAAAAGAGGGCTCCTGGGCCACCGACCTTGATAGCCGTCGCCACCCCGATAATATTTCCCGTACCAACTGTCGCTGCGAGTGCTGTACACAAGGCCGCAAAACTGGATACATCGCCATGCCCCTTATCCTTGGTAAAAATGAGTTGAAAGGCCTTAGGCAAACGCAAAACCTGCAAGAGGCCTAGACGGGCAGTTAGGTAAATCCCTGTCCCGACCAATAAAATCAAGAGGGGTGGGCCCCAAGCAAAAGCATCGATTGATTTAAGCAATTCTAACATTTCCTTCTCCTATCTTTTCAACCCCAAAAGAAAGAGCACATGCAAGATACATGTACTCTGGAATGCTTAGATAAATGCTAAAAAGCGGTCTATCCTAGCTCTGTCCTTTTACCTGAGAGTTTGAGCAGTTGCCTGCCTTGCCCCTTCGGTGCCTTTACGGTCTCTCCAGAGTTCCGTCCATTTACAGTCATGGAAAATCAAACGATTCCCCACTTCTATTAAACTTCATTCGGTGTTGGTATTTAATTGATTCTTATTTTACAAAAAATGTTGGCTTTTGTCAATGTGTTTATTAGTAAAAATTAGTTCAACAGTTTTTACTTTATAAATCTCGGAATACTTCTATCCTTTAAAAGTGACAATAGTCGCACCACTGCCTCCAGCATTTTGCGGGGCATAGCCGAAACTCTTGACATGTTTGTTTCTTTGTAGGTATTTAGTGACTCCTTCACGGATGACACCTGTTCCGATACCATGGATGATATCAACTTGCGCCATATTATTGAGCAAGGCTTGGTCGATAAAGGCATCTAGCTCATTCATAGCCTCTTCATAACGTTTGCCTCGAAGATCCAGTCTGGCTTGTGGACCACGACCAGAAGTTCGTTTCACAACATTGACTTGTTTCTTCTTGACCTGTTTTTCTTGCTGGGCTTGAACAAGGTCAAACTCTTTCTCTTCTAAAGTCATCTTAATCAAGCCAACTTGGGCTTCCCAACGGCCATCCTTGAGTTGATTGGTCAAGGTACCACGCTGGCCATAACTGAGCACCACGATATCATCTCCCACCTTTGGAGCTCGTTTTTTCTTGGCCTTTTGAAGGACCTTGTTTTTGGACAAGTCCACTTTTTCAGGAGCCAATTTTTTCAGCTTGGCCTTAGCTTCAATGATTTCATGGGGTTTGAGTTGGGATTTACTATGGAGATTCTTGAGAATCTGGTCACTTTCACTTAGGGCCATGTCCACAATCTCAGCAGCCTGTTCACGCGCCTTATTAAGCTCGTTTTCCTTTTCACGATTGAGCTCATTGTAGAGTTTTTTGAGCGCTCTGTTCATCTTGAGATTTTCTTGCTCCACCTCACGGATATTGTCCAAGCGTTTGCGGCTCTCTAGCGTCTGCTCTTCCAGCTGCTCAATGATACGATTGACATCATTGTCCTGATCGACCTGCTGGCTGGCATCCCCTACGATAACCTCAGATAGGCCTAGACGTTTGGCAATTTCAAAGGCATTGCTTCGACCAGGCACTCCCTGCATAAAGCGATAAGTCGGGCGAAGAGTGGCTGTATCAAACTCCATACTGGCATTTTGCACAAAGGCTGTCTCAATACCATAGGCCTTGAGCTCTGGATAGTGGGTTGTAGCCATGGTCTTGACTTGACGCAGGCGAAGGTCCTCCAAAATAGCCATAGCAAGGGCAGCTCCTTCTTGAGGATCTGTACCAGCCCCCAACTCATCCAAGAGTAAGAGTGAATGTTGATTAACCTTGCCAAGAATATCCACGATATTGGTCATGTGGCTAGAGAAGGTAGACAAGCTCTGCTCAATAGACTGCTCATCTCCAATGTCAGCAAAGATTTCTTCAAAAATACCAACACGACTTCCCTTGTCTGCTAAAATCGGCAACCCTGACTGAGCCATAACCTGCGTCAAGCCCAGAGTTTTGAGCATGATGGTCTTACCACCTGTATTGGGACCTGTGATGACAATAGCTGTTAAATCTTGACCAAAATGGACATCATTTGCGACAGCATTTTTGACCAAAGGATGGCAAACATGGAGCAGTTGAATCTCTTGATTTTCTGACAGCAGAGGTACGACTGCTTGTCTTTCTTGGATAAAGCGGACCTTGGCACGAATCAAGTCTAGATGGCCGATAATCCAAGCATCATTGGCAATCTCAGCCGCATGAGGGCGAACACGCTCAGAAATTTCTTGGAGAATGCGAAGCATTTCATAGCGCTCATCTGCTCGCAAACTGGCAATTTCTTCGCTCAGTTTGACCACCTCACGGGGTTCGATATAGACGGTATTTCCACTAGCAGAAATATCATGAACGACACCTGCAATCTTATTGCGGTATGTGTTTTTGACAGGTAAAACCTGACGGCCATTTCTGCTGGCAACGATTCCTTCTGTCAACATCTGCGCTTTTTGTTTGAGCAGATCCTGTAGGACATCGCGTACCTGACTCTCGCTATCATGGATTTTTCGACGGATTCGCGCCAATTCTTCACTGGCAAAATTTTCAATGAAACCTGCATCATTAAATGCTTGGAGATTTCCTTGTAATTGCGGAAAATCATGTAATTTCTCAAACCAGAGGCCTAATTCTTCCAAGCTGACATTTTCCAGATTATCATAAAAACTTTGAAGCTCTCTGCTAGAAAGAAGCACGCGCTTCAAGAGTAGGAACTCCTCGATATTGAGGTCCGCTCCCATCTCCAATCGCTTGCAGACTCCTGCGATTTCCTTGGTTGCGAGAATAGTAAAATGCGGTTGCTCTACGAAGAGAGCCTGCATTTCCTTCATCTCAGCAAAAGCCTGTTTGATTTTATCTGCTTTGGCAGTCGGAGCCAGCTGTCTCAATTGCTCCAAGCCCTGCTCGGTCAACAAATGAGGTTCAAACAAGGCCTTGACCTTATTGAACTCTAATGTTTCTAATATTTTCTTGTTCATCTTTATTTCCTTGTTTTTGAATGTCTAGGTGTGGTATACTCAATGAAAATCAAAGAGCAAACTAAGAAGCTATCCGCAGGTTGCTCAAAATACTGTTTTAAGGTTGCAGATGAAAGCTGACGTGGTTTGAAGAGATTTTCGAAGAGTATTAGCTTTTTACATTCTGATAGATTCTAGTCAATCTGTAAACAAAGGGCTAGGAAAATTCCTGCCCTTTTTATCCGATTAAATTTGTCACCCAGATTTGTTTGAGCCAACTGGTTGTTACTGGTATGCTCTGGATGATGTGTTTTGCGACAATACTCTTTTCAAGAGGATTTTGTACAGCTGCCATGGGAATGGTCGCTAAGATTGTCAAAACCATTTGCAAGACAAATAAGGTCACCAACATGGACAAGATACCCGCTGAAACTTGGAACAACTTGCCACCCAATTTTTCACTAGGAATCAAGTGTAACAGGAGACCAAGCAAACGACCGATGCTATAGACAATCCCAAATACAAGCAAGTAGCCGATACCTGCGTAAAAGACCTTATCCAACTGAAAGAGTTGATCCGATGGGAAAAAGAAAGTTCCCTGACCTTCACGCGGATTTGCATACGGGAGTAGCAAATGAAATTGCTCTCCAAGCCCTTTGTAAAACTGACCAGCCATAAAAGCCGATGCCATGGCTGCAATCAGGTAATAAACCTGCAAGAGCAAGCCTCTCCGATAGCCGATATAAAATCCCCAAGCCAAGACCAATAGAAGAAGGAGTGAAATCATAAGGAATCCTCAATCTTGCTCTGTTCTTGCTTGCATGTCACAAGCTTGTGACGGAGCTCTTCTAGCTCTTGCTCCTTATCGTCAAATTCAATCTCACGACTAAGCTGAGTTGACAAACAATTGACTGCCAATAAAATAGCGATGGTTTCATCGTCTGCCCTTGGCATTTGTTCTTTAATTGCTTGGTATTTTTCAGTCGCAACCTTAGCAATTTCCTCCATAAAAAGATTATCATGCTCGGTTGTCAAAGTTAATGATTTTTTCCCGAATGTAAATTTGAATCGATTTAGATTAGCCATAAAATTCACCTCACGATATTATACCAAATTTCGCTAAATTTGTCAGTTTTTACCAATTCGCTGGCATTTGTGGTACAATAGAAACTATGGCAAGTATAACACTCACACCAAGCGAAAAGGATATTCAGGCTTTTCTTGAACACTATCAAACCAGTCTGGCTCCCAGCAAGAATCCCTATATCCGCTACTTTTTGAGACTGCCTCAGGCAACGGTTTCTATCTATACTTCTGGAAAGGTCTTGCTTCAGGGTGAAAGAGCTGAGAAATATGCTAGTTTCTTTGGCTATCAGGTTGCAGAGGAAATCAGCGGACAAAATTTCCCTTTGATTGGGACAGATGAGGTGGGAAATGGTTCCTACTTTGGTGGGCTTGCAGTTGTGGCTTCCTTTGTCACACCTGACCAGCATGCCTTTTTACGAAAACTCGGTGTGGGGGATTCTAAGACTCTGACCGACCAAAAGATTCGTCAGATTGCTCCTATCCTCAAGGAAAAAATCCAGCATCAGGCGCTGCTTCTCTCACCAAGCAAGTACAACGAGGTCATCGGAGACCGCTACAACGCTGTTTCGGTTAAGGTTGCCCTCCACAATCAGGCTATCTATCTCCTCCTTCAAAAAGGTCTTCAGCCTGAGAAAATTGTGATTGATGCCTTTACCAGTGCTAAAAATTATGACAAGTACTTGGCACAAGAGGCCAATCGTTTCAGCAATCCTATCAGCTTAGAAGAAAAGGCCGAGGGCAAATACTTGGCTGTCGCAGTTTCTTCTATCATTGCGCGCGATCTCTTTCTGGAAAATCTTGAAAATCTGGGACGAGAACTGGGCTATCAGCTTCCAAGTGGAGCTGGAACAGCTTCTGATAAGGTAGCTAGCCAGATTTTACAAGCCTATGGTATGCAGGGACTCGACTTCTGCGCCAAACTGCACTTTAAGAATACTGAAAAAGCGAAAAAACGCTTAGAAAGGTAAATTATGAAATTATTTAAACGATTTTTAAAAGAATGGGGAGGAATCATCCTAATTATGACCCTCCTAGTTTTAAGCCGTCTCTTCCTTTGGAGCAACGTCCGTGTAGAGGGACATTCCATGGATCCTACTTTGGCAGATGGCGAAATCCTCTTTGTTGTAAAACATCTTCCTATTAATCGTTTTGATATTGTAGTAGCCCATGAAGAAAATGGTAATAAGGATATCGTCAAACGTGTTATCGGTACGCCTGGTGACACCATCCGTTACGAAAACGATAAGCTTTATATCAATAACAAAGAAACAGACGAACCTTACCTAGCTGACTATATCAAGCGTTTCAAGGACGATAAATTACAAAGCACCTACTCTGGCAGTGGATTTGAAGGAAATAAGGGTGCTTTCTTTAGAAGTATTGCTGAAAAAGCTCAGGCCTTCACAGTTGATGTCAACTACAACACCAACTTTAGCTTTACTGTCCCAGAAGGAGAATACCTTCTCCTTGGAGATGATCGCTTGGTTTCTAGCGACAGTCGCCACGTAGGTACCTTCAAAGCAAAAGATATCACAGGAGAAGCTAAATTCCGCTTCTGGCCAATCACCCGTATCGGAACATTTTAAAAAAACTAAGAGGCCGAGAATCAACAATCTCAGCCTCTTCTTCTATCGTGAGAATATGATTGTTTATTAACTAAAATAGAAACAACCCCAACTCTCACCCATTCATGCAAAGGAAGTTTATGGAATTTTATTTTTCAGGAACCATTGAACGGATTATTTTTGAAAATCCCAGCAATTTTTATCGTATCCTCCTCCTAGAAATCGACGATACAAACGCAGAAGATTTTGATAATTTTGAAATCATTGTCACCGGCACCATGGCTGACGTGATCGAGGGAGAAGACTATACTTTTTGGGGACAAATTGTCCAGCACTCCAAGTATGGGGAACAACTGCAAATCAGTCGTTATGAACGCGCAAAACCAACTAGCAAGGGCTTGGTCAAGTACTTTTCAAGTAGCCATTTCAAGGGAATTGGTCTCAAGACAGCTCAGAAAATCGTGGACACCTATGGCGACAATACCATTGACGAAATTCTGCAACACCCAGAAAAGCTAGAAGGCATTGCAGGACTCTCTGCAAAAAATCGCGAGGCATTCGTCTCCACTCTTCGTCTCAACTATGGAACAGAGATGGTTTTAGCCAAACTTGCTAACTATGGCATTCCCAATAAATTAGCCTTTCAGATTCAAGACTTTTACAAGGAAGAAACCCTTGATGTGGTTGAAAATTATCCCTACCAACTGGTTGAGGATATCAAGGGCTTGGGCTTTACTATTGCTGACCAATTGGCTGAGGAACTAGGCATCGAAAGTCAGGCTCCTGAACGCTTCCGCGCCGGTCTAGTACATAGTCTTTTTCAGGCCTGTATGGAAACAGGGGATACCTATGTTGAAGCACGGAATTTGCTAGAACAAACTCTTACTCTCCTTGAGTCTTCCCGTCCCGTGGAACTGGATCCCAGCCAAGTGGCTCAAGAACTCTCCTACCTGATCGAAGAAGATAAGGTTCAGCAGATTGATACCAAAATCTTTGATAACAGCCTCTTTTTCGCTGAAGAAGGCATCCGCAGTCACTTGGTTCGTATCCTTGAAAAAGGAAAACAGAAGAGCCAGGATCTAGAAACCATTCAAAAACATATCTCTACCGTCGAGGAAGAACTAGGGATTGAGTATGATAGTATTCAAAAACAGGCTATCTGTGATGCTATCCAGAACAAGGTCTTTATCCTTACAGGTGGTCCTGGTACTGGTAAGACAACTGTTATCAATGGGATTATCGCTGTTTACGCCCTTTTAGAAGGACTTGACCTCAGGAAAAAAAGCAACCTGCCGATTCTTCTTGCCGCTCCAACTGGACGAGCCGCTCGACGCATGAATGAATTGACAGACTTGCCAAGTGCGACCATACACCGCCATTTAGGAATGACAGGGGACGATGATACCAGTCATCTGGAAGATTATCTGGATGCCGACTTTATCATCGTGGATGAATTTTCCATGGTGGATACTTGGCTGGCCAATCAACTCTTCTCCAACATCTCTTCTGACAGCAAGATCCTCATCGTAGGTGACAGCGACCAGTTGCCGTCTGTCAGTCCTGGACAGGTTCTAGCGGATCTGCTTCATATTCCCTTGATTCCACAGACTCGCTTGGAAAAAATTTACCGACAAAGCGAAGAATCAACTATCGTTACCCTAGCTAGTCAGATTCGACAGGGCTTCTTGCCAGCTGATTTCACCCAGAAAAAAGCAGACCGTTCCTATTTTGAAATTGCTAGTGGTCATATCCCTGCCACCATTGAGAAAATCTTAGGCGCTGCTCTCAGAAGTGGCATCCCTGCTCGTGATATCCAAGTTCTGGCTCCCATGTACCGAGGGACCGCAGGTATCGACACCATCAACCAACTCATGCAAGACCTTCTGAACCCACCACAAAAAGATCAACTCAGTTTTGAGGCTCCCCAGTGTCACTATCGCAAGGGCGACAAGGTCATTCACTTGGTCAACGATGCTGAAATCAATGTCTTTAATGGGGATTTGGGAGCCATCACAGACCTGATTCCTGGAAAATATACCGAATCGAAACAAGACGAGATTGTCATTGATTTTGATGGCAATGAGGTCTCTTACCCACGTAACGAATGGTACAAGATTCGCCTGGCCTATGCCATGAGTATCCATAAATCTCAGGGAAGTGAGTTTCCTGTTGTCATTCTACCAATTACTAGTGCTAGCAAGCGTATGCTGGAGCGCAATCTCATCTACACAGCCATTACACGCGCCAAAAGTAAGCTTATTTTACTAGGTGAATTACAGGCCTTCGACTATGCTACCCAGCACATCGGAACTGCCCGAAAAACCTATCTGATTGAACGCTTCAGCGATTTAATTGAAAATGTTGAAGAAAATACACAAGCTGTTTCCGAAACAGTCACATCAAGTGCCACTAAACAATCTTATATCCTAACCGAAGAAAACTGGGACAGCATCCCAGCCATGATTGGGATTACAGACGCAGATCTCAAAGAGATTTTTAGAAACCTATAATACATATTTCTATTAAATAAACTGCTTGTATTATAGAGTAAAATAAGTTGGATTAACAAAAAAGGAGTTGCTCTTAAACGAGCTAACTCCTTTTCCTTTATTTCACATGTTTTGCGAGTTCTTCTTGCGCTTTTTTATTGGATTCTCCTTTTTCTTTCATCCATTTATCTTGAGCTTTTTGATATTCATCTGCAGTGACTGCCTTGTCTTGAAGTTCAAGGTATTTGTATCGGAGCGGATCGCTTGTCCCCTTGTTACCTGAGAAAGAGAAAGGTAAAGTAAATGGTACCATCTTAGACAAGATTGGACGACCAGTTTTAGAAGTTGTTGGGATGACTAAGGCACTATCTGTCAACCAAGCTTGAGCTTCGGCATACTTGTTATAACGTTTTGTAACATCTGTAGTTTCTTCACCTGCTTCATTGACCATTTTATCATAATCATTGAGACCAACCTTCTTAGCCGCCTCATTGTCTTTTCCTGAATCAAATCCTAGATAAGTTCTCGTATTTTCCCCTACAGAAGGCTTGATGATGTCAAGATAAGTTGATGGATCTGAGAAGTCTGGTCCCCATCCAACGTTATCAGAAAGATCCCAATCTTCGCCAGCAGCAGTTTGTGCAAATAAAGTGACATTAAGTACTTCATCTTTTTGCAACTGTTGAATATCAATAATGACATTATCAGTTCCTAAAGTTGCCTCCAAGGATTGTTTCATAGATTGGACGCGCTGAACTTTTGTAGTTGCTGTTTGGTCAACAGGCATATCTAGGTGAATTGGGAATTGTACTCCCTCAGCTTGTAGAGCTGATTTGGCTTTGGCAAATTCAGCCTTGGCTTTTTCTGGATTGTAAAGACCATCTTGTGCATCGGCAAGGTTCACATCCTTCCATTCATCCCCATAAGTCACCAATTTTTCTTTGACCATATCTCCAAAGTTTTTACCATCTGCTTGAACAAATGTTGGTGGAACAAAGATATTACGTAAGATTTTGCTTGCTCCAGTTTGTCCATTCAACTGAGAGGCATAGGCCGTACGATCAAAACCAAAAGCAATCGCCTGACGGAAATCCTTGTTTAAGAGAGCCTTTTTAGTAGATGTCTTTTGTTCTTCGCTAGTCTTAGAAGTATATTTGTAGGACTGACGGTCAATATTTGTCCCCACTACATAAGTCGTAGAATCTTGTTGTGTATAGACAATATTATCCTTCATCTCTTTCTCAAGCTCTGCAAAACTTGCACTAGTTGGATAGAGACGAGCTGCTGTTAAGCTACCATCTTTAAAGTTTTCTGCAGGTTTACTAGTATCTTGACCATCCCAGAATGACAATTTCACTTTGTCAATATGGACATTGTCTTTATCCCAGTAGTTAGGATTTTTCGCAAATTCAACAGCAGATTTGGTTACAATAGATTTCAACAAATAAGGACCATTGTACAAGATACTACTTGGATCTGTTGCTTTGGCAAAATCATCCCCTTTTGAGTTCAAAAACTCTTCATTAACTGGTGCCAAGACACCCATGGTTGTTTTAGAATTCCAAAAACTTTCAGGTTTGTTCAAAGTGTATTGGACTGTTTGATCGTCAATCGCTTTAATCCCAACTTGAGAGAAATCTTTATTTTCCCCTTTAGCGTATGCGTCCAAACCTTTAATTGAATCTTGTACCAAGTAAAGGGCTTCTGATTTCTTATCTGTCGCATATTTAAGACCTGTCACAAAGTCCTGAGCCTTAACAGGAGCATACTCTTCTCCCTCAGATGTATACCACTTAGCATCCTGACGAATCTTATAAGTGTAAGTCAAGCCATCCTTAGAAACTGACCAGTCCTCTGCCATTGAGGGAATAAGGTTCCCGTATTTATCATTCTCAAGCAATCCATCAATCACATTACTAGTAATATCAGCAGTCGCTGCCTTACCAGTTGTTAAGTAGTTGAGATTATCTGGGTCTGTCTCATAGGTAAATGCAAAAGTCTGCTCACCTTTAGCACCAGAACCACCAGAACAAGCCGCTAAGACACCTGCAGCCAATAAAGTTACTCCCGCAAGAGCCAATACTTTCCTTGTTTTCATCGTATTCTCCTTTGTTTTTCTATCCATTATAGACCCTTTTTAAAGTCCTGTCAATAGAATTTTCTGAATTTTAGAAAATTATTTTTTAAACAACAGTTTTGCAAAAATATGAATAATATCAAAAAACCTCAACTACATTAGGTAGTCAAGGAATTATCAATCATATTTCTAAAAAGCAACTGGGGGACAGTTTTAATTCTTTAATCTAACTCATTTCTCACGCACTGCAAAGCTGCTCCAATTACTTGGTGCATATCGTAATAACGATAGTGTCCTAAACGACCACCAAAGATAACATTCCCTTGCTCATCAGCCAATTTTTTATATGATTTATACAAATGATTATTACGATCATTATTTNCTGGATAATAAGGCTCATCACCTTTTTCCCATGTTTTAGAATGTTCTTTAGTAATGATAGTCTTTTCTTGATTCCCAAACTCAAAATGTTTGTGTTCAATAATACGAGTATATGGGGTATCTGCATCTGTATAGTTGACAACTGCATTTCCTTGGTAATTTTCCATATCCAAGGTCTCATTTTCAAAACGAAGACTACGATACTCTAGTTCACCCAACTTATAGTCGAAGAATTCATCAATCATACCAGTAAAGACAATCTTAGGGAAGTCCTTCATATATTGCTCTTTATTCGCGAAGAAATCAACATTTGTTTCTACATCAATGTTGTCATGATCCAACATTTTTTCAACTATTTGAGTGTATCCACCAATTGGAATCCCTTGATAGGTATCGTTAAAATAGTTGTTATCATACGTCAAACGTACTGGCAAACGGCGAATGATAAAGGCTGGAAGTTCAGTAGTTGGTTTGCCCCACTGTTTCTCTGTATAATCTTTGATTAATTTTTCGTAGATGTCTGTACCTACAAGAGAGATAGCCTGCTCTTCCAAATTTTCAGGAGTTTTACCATTTAAAACCGCACGTTGCTCATCAATCTTCGCTTGTGCTTCTGCTGGCGTTACAACTCCCCAGAGTTTATTGAAAGTATTCATATTAAAAGGAAGGTTATAAATCTCTCCCTTATAATTTGCAACAGGAGAATTTGTATAACGGTTAAACTCTGCAAACTGGTTCACATAATCCCAAATCTCTTTATCAGAAGTATGGAAGATATGAGCGCCATACTGATGAACTTGAATCCCTTCCTCTTCACGAGTATAGATATTACCCGCGATATGATTTCGTTTTTCAATGACTTTTACTTTTTTTCCTTTTAAGGCTGCTTCATGGGCAAAGACTGCACCAAAGAGACCAGCACCAACAACAAGATAATCGTACATTTTTTCTCCTTTTATTTTTTAACAAACTGTTGTCTCAGCTCTGCAAGATTGATAACTTTAAGTGATAAAATAATGGTTAAATATATTACTCCGCCGATGATTGCATATACTAAAACATTTAGAGCGGGAGCAAATATTAAAACAGGTTTCAGCAAATACAGCGAACCATACATCATCACAGACGCTAAAATAATCTTAAACATATTTCTAAGAATTGGAACTTCCTTCAGATAAGTTCGTGTATAATACAATTGAATGCACCATACTACGCTTTCTGTCAGTACAGAAGTAATTGCTGCACCAATATAGCCTAAATGCGGAATCAATACTAGATTACAGGCAATACTGAAAAATGCTGGAATCGTAGTCGAGACCATAAATTCTTTGTGTTTATTATGTGGAATCAAAATTTGAATCCCCATAATATTCGTCCATCCAATAAAGAACATTTTCCATACCATAATCATAATGGCATATTTAGCATCTTGAAATTCACTTCCTAAGAAAAATTGAACAAAATTATCATTCACAATTAACATTCCTGCAATAAGTGGAAAAATTACTGTATTATAAACTAAAAATGAAAATTCATAAAATTGATTTACTTTTTCCTTTTTACCTTGTGAAATCAAATTGGAAACATGTGGCAAAATTACTCCACTAAGTGTTGTAACAACTACCAATAATAGATTAATTAATTTATTTCCTTGTTCAAAAATCCCAACATCTCTTGTAGAAACTAATGCCCCCAGTAAGGTACGATCGAACAAGGCATATAAAGATATTGCCACTTGAGGAATAAATAAAATAAATACAGAGTTTAGATGTTTTATACTATCTTTCATAGAAAATACTGGTTTTTGTAACCAATTTCTTGCTGGAATCCACATTATTACTTGACCTAATAGCTCATAAAAAACAATTAAGAAAATATATAAATATAAATCAGATTCTTTTTTAATAAATACAAAAATAGAAACTACTCCAATTAAT
>NZ_RJOG01000020.1:0-36880 GCF_003942965.1 Streptococcus mitis
CTAAACTACCTTTGTATTTGTAAAAAGTATATCTTATGTATAGAAGAAGTAGTATCGAAAGAAATAAGCTCATAATTAAATAATCCGATTTCATAAGAAACTGCCCAAATAAAAAGAAAATCAGTCCAAACAACATAATTTGAAAAATTCTTTTCCTTAAAAGAATAGGGGGCTTAGTAAAGATTGTTATCATTTTGTAATTTCTATTATTCATCATCTACCACCTCAATACCTTCTGCTTTAAATGAACACGCCACATATTTGTAGCTATCCCCAGAAACGTACGCACTGCCTGTCAGTCCTAGAAATTCAACTATACAGTTCTGAGGAATTGCTTTTGAATCTTGGAAAAGAGGTTTAGAGTGTTCAATTTTTACATTAAAACGCTCAAATTTCTTTTCTATAGCTACGCACTCGTATGTGTACCCAGCAACTGTTTCAGTTTTCTTTCGTTTACCATTTTCTTCTATATAGATAAAATAAGGTTTTTGACTTATCAGGACTTTTGTTCCTTTTACCGTTTTTTCTGCATTTAAAATAGGTTTTATCATGTTTGATACTCCTTTTTGTACTTTAGTATGTGTTGTAATTACTTCACGACACTATTATGCAAAAAGTGTCGTGCGTTGTCAACCACAAAATTTCAGTTTAAAAAAATAGGCATAAAGCCTAAATTTTTCCATGCCGTACTAAAAGAGAACCTCTAACTATCATCTTTAGGACAAATGAGGTTGTTACATAACTAGTCTCGGTGTAGCGTGGTAATATTTTTTTTAGTTCAGCAATACCATCCATAGTTGTCTGATTTACTTGTAAATCAGTTCTCGTCTTTGGTGCATTTCTTTCTTCAACTTGAGAGCCAGATTTTAAAACGGTATCCCATTTATTTTCGTCGGTAATTTTTTTGCAGTCTAAATATGCTTGGTTAATCACGAAACCATTTGTTAGACGAAGATTATCAAATTCTCCAGTTGATTTAATCTCTTCTTTTAGCGCTTCAATACTATTTCTTGTTTCAATAGCTAGTCTTACTGCTAATCTCATACTGACACCACCTAAATTTCTTAATAACATTATACAAAAAATGTCGTTTTTTTTCCACACCTTATTTTATTTCGTGCAAACAATTTGCAAACAATACAAATCAATTCTAAAAATTTCATGTCAACTTAATAAACAAATAATCGATATTCTAGCTTATATCAATCCTTATTTATTGAACGAACAATAGAGTGGGAGTAGTCATCTAAGGACTAATTTATGTAGTTTAATGAGCCAGTATCTTTGGATACTGGTTTTTACTTTATCTAGATTTTTGACTACTTGTTAAAAATGGGTGAATTTTTGACTGTTTTTCAGTCATTATGAAAAGCTTATATTCAATGAAAACAAAGAGCAAACTAGGAAGCTAACTGCAGGTTGCTCAAAGCACTGCTTTGAGGTTGTAGATAAGAGTCACATATATAAACCAAGGTGAAGATGACCTGGTTTGAAGAGATTTTCATAGAGTATTAAAAGATTAGAATTGTCAAAACAATCTGTCTAGGCTTGATTTTATGGCTTATTTACTATAAAATGAGAAGGAAAAACGTCAAACTTTTATATTGCAAATAGGAGAAAACATGACAAAAACATTAAAACGTCCTGAGGTTTTATCACCTGCAGGAACTTTAGAGAAGCTAAAAGTAGCTGTTCAATATGGAGCAGATGCTGTCTTTATCGGTGGTCAGGCCTATGGTCTTCGTAGCCGTGCCGGAAACTTTACTTTCGAACAGATGGAAGAAGGCGTACAGTTTGCGGCTAAGTACGGTGCTAAAGTCTATGTAGCTGCCAATATGGTTATGCACGAAGGAAATGAAGCTGGTGCTGGTGAGTGGTTCCGTAAACTGCGTGATATTGGGATTGCAGCAGTTATTGTATCTGACCCAGCTTTGATTATGATTGCAGCGACTGAAGCACCAGGTCTTGAAATCCACCTTTCTACCCAAGCAAGTGCCACCAACTATGAAACTCTTGAGTTCTGGAAAGAACTGGGCTTGACTCGTGTCGTTTTGGCGCGTGAGGTTTCAATGGAAGAATTGGCAGAAATTCGCAAACGTACAGACGTTGAGATTGAAGCCTTTGTTCATGGAGCTATGTGTATTTCCTACTCAGGTCGCTGTACGCTTTCAAATCACATGAGTATGCGTGATGCCAACCGTGGTGGATGTTCTCAGTCTTGCCGTTGGAAGTATGACCTTTACGATATGCCATTTGGGAAAGAACGTAAGAGCTTGAAAGGTGAGATTCCAGAAGAATTTTCAATGTCAGCCGTTGATATGTCTATGATTGACCATATCCCAGATATGATTGAAAATGGTGTGGACAGTCTAAAAATCGAAGGACGCATGAAGTCTATTCACTATGTTTCAACAGTAACTAACTGTTATAAGGCGGCTGTTGATGCTTATCTAGAGAGTCCAGAGAAGTTTGAAGCTATCAAGCAAGACTTGATTGATGAGATGTGGAAGGTTGCCCAACGTGAATTAGCTACAGGATTCTACTATGGTACACCATCTGAAAATGAGCAGTTGTTTGGTGCTCGCCGTAAAATCCCTGAATACAAGTTTGTCGCTGAAGTGGTTTCTTATGATGATGCGACACAAACAGCAACTATTCGTCAACGGAATGTCATTAACGAAGGAGACCAAGTTGAGTTTTATGGCCCAGGTTTCCGTCATTTTGAAACGTATATCGAAGATTTGCATGATGCCAAAGGTAATAAAATTGACCGCGCTCCAAATCCAATGGAACTCTTGACAATCAAAGTCCCACAACCTGTTCAAGCTGGAGACATGGTTCGAGCTCTCAAAGAAGGTCTTATCAATCTTTATAAGGAAGATGGAACCAGCGTCACAGTTCGTGCTTAATAAACATGTAGGAGACGAAAGCTTTCTAGTTGCTTTCCCTTTAATCCTACTTACTAAAAGAGCATTAGATTAAAGAAAATATATTAATTTCCATCCGAGATTTCATCTCGGATTTTTTCATTATTTTTCAGAAAGATCTAGATAATGGACGGATTTATTACAAGTTTTTTCCAAAGTTTTCTATATAATAAGCTAAAAAATAGTAAAATTGTAAATAATTTTCATTAAACGCTTTCAACGTAAGTAAAAAGTTGACAAATCCAATTTTTAGGACTAAACTAAGTAAGTAAATTTTAATTAAAAGGAGAATTCGTCATGAATTTAACATTTTTCGGTCTATGTCTTGCCTGTATGGGTGTATCTCTTGGTGAAGGTATGTTGATGAACGGTTTGTTGAAATCAGTTGCTCGCCAACCAGATATCATCTCAGAACTACGTAGTTTGATGATCCTAGGGGTTGCCTTTATTGAAGGTACTTTCTTCGTTACTCTTGTCTTTTCATTTATCATCAAATAAAAGAAGTATAAATTGAAAAAGGGAGGATTTTAGATGGAAGAAAGTATTAATCCAACCATCAATATTGGTCCTGTTACCTTTAATTTAACCATAGTAGTTTTGACTTTGTTGACTGTAGCACTTATTTTTGGCTTTATTTATTGGGCAACTCGAAATATGACTTTGAGACCCACAGGAAAACAAAATGTATTAGAGTATTTATTTGATTTTGTTGTTGGATTTACAAAATCAAACCTTGGTCCAATGATAAAGGATTATTCTCTCTTTTATTTCTGTTTATTCCTATTTATGGCCATTGCAAATAATATTGGCTTAATGGCTAGAATTCAGACTACAGATGGTGTAAATCTTTGGACCTCACCAACAGCAAATTTGTCATTTGACTTGGTCTTGTCTTTTACAATTATCTTAATGACACACGTAGAAGGAATTCGTCGTCGTGGAATCAAAAAGTATTTAAAAGCATTTGTAACACCAGGTTTTATGACACCAATGAATCTCTTGGAAGAAGTTACCAATCTCCTTTCACTTGCATTGCGGGTCTTTGGTAATATCTTTGCAGGGGAAGTGATGGCAAGTATGTTAGTCCTACTTTCTCATCAGGCCTTCTATTGGTATCCTATTGCTTTTGGAACAAATCTAATCTGGACTGCATTTTCTGTTTTTATTTCTTGTGTACAAGCATATGTATTTACATTGTTATCTTCAATGTACCTAGGAAATAAAATTAATGAAGAAGAATAGAAAGGAGTAGTTTATGAATGTAACAGTAGGTGAATTACTTGGTGACTTTATACTAATCGCTGGTTCCTTTATTCTCTTGCTAGTCTTGGTTAAGAAATACGCTTGGTCAAATTTGGCTAGCATTTTCGAACAAAGAGCAGAAAAAATTGCAGCAGATATTGACGGAGCTGAACAAGCACGTCAAAAAGCAGAAGTATTGGCTCAGAAACGCGAAGATGAATTGGCTGGTAGCCGTAAAGAAGCTAAGACAATCATTGAGAATGCGAAAGAAACAGCTGAGAAAAGCAAAGCTAGTATTTTAGCAGATGCTAAGCTAGAAGCAGGACGCTTGAAAGAAAAAGCGAACCAAGAAATTGCTCAAAATAAAGCTGAAGCTTTACAAAGCGTTAAGGGTGAGGTAGCAGATTTGACAATCAGCTTGGCTGGTAAAATCATCTCACAAAACCTTGACGGTCATGCCCATAAAGAACTCATTGATCAGTATATCGATCAGTTAGGAGAAGCTTAATGGACAAGAAAACAGTAAAGGTAATTGAAAAATACAGCATGCCTTTTGTCCAATTGGTACTTGAAAAAGGAGAAGAAGACCGTATCTTTTCAGACTTAGCTCAAATCAAGCAAGTTGCTGAAGAAACAGGTTTACCTTCTTTTTTAAAAAAAGTGGCAGTAGACGAGTCTGATAAGGAAAAAACAATTGCTTTCTTCCAAGATTCAGTGTCACCTTTATTGCAAAACTTTATCCAGGTTCTTATCTACAATCACAGAGCAAATCTTTTTTATGATATTCTTGTAGATTGCTTGAACCGACTTGAAAAAGAAACAAATCGATTTGAAGTGACGATTAGGTCAGCTCATCCTTTAACTGATGAACAGAAGAGTCGCTTGCTCCCTTTGATTGAGAAAAAAATGTCTCTTAAAGTAAGGAGTGTAAAAGAACAAATCGATGAAAGTCTTATTGGTGGTTTTGTCATTTTTGCCAATCACAAGACAATTGATGTGAGTATTAAACAACAACTTAAAGTTGTTAAAGAAAATTTGAAATAGAAAGTGGTGTTCTTTTGGCAATTAACGCACAAGAAATCAGCGCTTTAATTAAGCAACAAATTGAAAATTTCAAACCCAATTTTGATGTGACTGAAACAGGTGTTGTAACCTATATCGGGGACGGTATCGCGCGTGCTCACGGCCTTGAAAATGCCATGAGTGGAGAGTTATTGATTTTTGAAAACGGCTCTTATGGGATGGCTCAGAACTTGGAGTCAACAGACGTCGGTATTATCATCCTAGGTGACTTTACAGATATCCGTGAAGGTGATACAATCCGCCGTACAGGTAAAATCATGGAAGTCCCAGTAGGTGAAAGTCTGATTGGTCGTGTTGTGGATCCTCTTGGTCGTCCAGTTGACGGTCTTGGAGAAATCCACACTGATAAAACTCGTCCAGTAGAAGCGCCAGCTCCTGGTGTTATGCAACGTAAGTCTGTATCAGAACCATTGCAAACTGGTTTGAAAGCTATTGACGCCCTTGTACCGATTGGTCGTGGTCAACGTGAGTTGATTATCGGTGACCGTCAGACAGGGAAAACAACCATTGCGATTGATACAATCTTGAACCAAAAAGGTCAAGATATGATCTGTATCTACGTAGCGATTGGACAAAAAGAATCAACAGTTCGTACGCAAGTAGAAACACTACGTCAGTACGGTGCCTTGGACTACACAATCGTTGTGACAGCCTCTGCTTCACAACCATCTCCATTGCTTTTCCTAGCTCCTTATGCTGGGGTTGCCATGGCAGAAGAATTTATGTACCAAGGTAAGCATGTTTTGATCGTTTATGATGATCTTTCAAAACAAGCTGTAGCTTATCGTGAACTGTCTCTCTTGCTTCGTCGTCCTCCAGGTCGTGAAGCATTCCCAGGGGATGTTTTCTACCTTCACAGCCGTTTGCTTGAGCGCTCAGCTAAAGTTTCTGATGAACTTGGTGGTGGATCTATTACAGCCTTACCGTTTATCGAGACACAAGCAGGAGATATCTCTGCCTATATCGCAACCAACGTGATTTCAATCACTGATGGACAAATCTTCCTTGGTGATGGTCTCTTCAATGCGGGTATTCGTCCAGCCATTGACGCGGGTTCATCTGTATCTCGTGTAGGTGGTTCTGCACAAATCAAAGCCATGAAGAAGGTTGCTGGTACACTTCGTATCGACCTTGCTTCATACCGTGAGTTGGAAGCCTTCACTAAGTTTGGTTCTGATTTGGACGCAGCAACACAGGCTAAATTGAACCGTGGACGTCGTACAGTGGAAGTTTTGAAACAACCTGTTCACAAACCATTGCCTGTTGAGAAACAAGTAACCATTCTCTATGCTTTGACACATGGTTTCTTGGATACTGTTCCAGTAGATGATATTGTTCGTTTCGAGGAAGAGTTCCATACCTTCTTTGATGCTCAACATCCAGAGATTTTGGAAACCATTCGTGATACAAAAGACTTGCCAGAAGAAGCAGTCTTGGATGCTGCGATTACAGAGTTTCTCAATCAAACCAGCTTCCAATAAGAATAGAGGTGTCAGATGGCAGTATCTCTAAATGATATTAAAACAAAAATCGCCTCAACAAAAAATACGAGTCAAATCACTAATGCCATGCAGATGGTATCAGCTGCTAAGCTAGGTCGTTCTGAAGAAGCTGCTCGCAACTTCCAAGTTTATGCTCAGAAAGTTCGTAAACTTTTGACGGATATTCTTCATGGTAATGGAGCTGGTAGTTCAACCAATCCGATGTTGATTAGCCGTCCAGTTAAGAAGACAGGCTATATCGTCATTACTTCAGACCGAGGTTTGGTTGGAGGTTATAATTCTTCTATTTTGAAAGCCGTTATGGAGCTGAAAGAAGAATACCATCCAGATGGTAAAGGTTTTGAAATGATCTGTATTGGTGGAATGGGAGCTGATTTCTTTAAGGCTCGTGGTATTCAACCACTCTATGAATTACGTGGCTTGGCAGACCAACCTAGCTTTGATGAAGTCCGTAAGATTATTTCAAAAACTGTTGAAATGTACCAAAATGAACTTTTTGATGAACTCTATGTCTGCTATAACCACCATGTCAATACGCTAACCAGTCAAATGCGTGTGGAGCAAATGCTTCCGATTGTTGACTTGGATCCAAATGAAGCGGATGACAGTTACAGTTTGACCTTTGAGTTGGAAACTAGTCGAGAAGAAATTTTGGAGCAGTTGTTGCCTCAATTTGCAGAAAGTATGATTTATGGTGCTATTATCGATGCTAAGACAGCTGAAAATGCTGCTGGTATGACAGCCATGCAAACAGCGACAGATAATGCTAAGAAAGTCATTAATGATTTGACAATTCAGTATAACCGTGCCAGACAGGCGGCGATTACACAAGAAATTACAGAAATCGTAGCAGGAGCTAGTGCCTTAGAATAGGCACTAGTCCAGCTCGTATGAAAATGAACTTAGGACCTAGTTAAGCTAGGGACCGACAGTATCTTATATAGAATAGGAGAAGGAGATGAGTTCAGGTAAAATTGCTCAGGTTATCGGTCCCGTTGTAGACGTCTTGTTTGCAGCAGGGGAAAAACTTCCTGAGATTAACAATGCACTTGTCGTCTACAAAAATGACGAAAGAAAAACAAAAATCGTCCTTGAAGTAGCCTTGGAGTTGGGAGATGGTATGGTCCGTACTATCGCCATGGAATCAACAGATGGTTTGACTCGTGGAATGGAAGTATTGGACACAGGTCGTCCAATCTCTGTACCAGTAGGTAAAGAAACTTTGGGACGTGTCTTCAATGTTTTGGGAGATACCATTGACTTGGAAGCTCCTTTTACAGAAGATGCAGAGCGTCAGCCAATTCATAAAAAAGCTCCAACTTTTGATGAATTGTCTACCTCTTCTGAAATCCTTGAAACAGGGATTAAGGTTATCGACCTTCTTGCCCCTTACCTTAAAGGTGGAAAGGTTGGACTTTTCGGTGGTGCCGGAGTTGGTAAAACCGTCTTAATCCAAGAATTGATTCACAACATTGCCCAAGAACACGGTGGTATTTCAGTATTTACCGGTGTTGGGGAACGTACTCGTGAGGGTAATGACCTTTACTGGGAAATGAAAGAATCAGGTGTTATCGAGAAAACAGCCATGGTATTTGGTCAGATGAATGAGCCGCCAGGAGCACGTATGCGTGTTGCCCTAACTGGTTTGACAATCGCCGAATACTTCCGTGATGTAGAAGGACAAGACGTGCTTCTCTTTATCGATAATATCTTCCGTTTCACTCAGGCTGGTTCTGAAGTATCTGCCCTTTTGGGTCGTATGCCATCAGCCGTTGGTTACCAACCAACACTTGCTACGGAAATGGGTCAATTGCAAGAGCGTATCACATCAACCAAGAAGGGTTCTGTAACCTCTATCCAGGCTATCTATGTGCCAGCGGATGACTATACTGACCCAGCGCCAGCAACAGCCTTCGCTCATTTGGACTCAACAACTAACTTGGAACGTAAGTTGGTACAATTGGGTATCTACCCAGCTGTTGACCCACTTGCTTCAAGCTCACGTGCCTTGGCACCTGAAATCGTTGGAGAAGAGCACTATGCAGTTGCTGCTGAAGTAAAACGCGTTCTTCAACGTTACCATGAATTGCAAGATATCATTGCTATCCTTGGTATGGATGAGCTTTCTGATGAAGAAAAGACCTTGGTTGCTCGTGCCCGTCGTATCCAGTTCTTCTTGTCACAAAACTTCAACGTTGCGGAACAATTTACTGGTCAGCCTGGTTCTTATGTTCCAGTTGCTGAAACTGTTCGTGGCTTTAAGGAAATCCTTGATGGTAAACATGACCACTTGCCAGAAGATGCCTTCCGTGGTGTAGGTTCTATCGAAGATGTGATTGCAAAAGCTGAAAAAATGGGATTTTAAGAGGTGATCTATGGCTCAGTTAACTGTCCAGATCGTGACACCAGATGGTCTCGTCTATGATCACCATGCCAGCTTTGTATCAGTTCGAACTCTGGATGGTGAGATGGGAATCTTGCCACGACATGAAAATATGATTGCAGTTTTAGCAGTTGATGAGGTTAAGGTTAAACGTGTAGATGATGAAAATCACGTGAACTGGATTGCAGTGAACGGAGGCGTTATCGAAGTTGCTAATGGTGTTATCACAATCGTTGCTGACTCTGCAGAACGTGCTCGTGATATCGACGTTAGTCGTGCAGAACGTGCCAAACTTCGAGCAGAGCGTGAAATTGAAGAAGCACAAGACAAACACTTGATTGACCAAGAACGTCGTGCTAAGATTGCTTTGCAACGTGCCATTAACCGTATTAATGTCGGAAATAGACTATAAGAAAAAAATGAACTTGAGTTATCAAGTTCATTTTTTATGTTTTCTTATGGGGCAAAACTGATGCAGACTGCTTCTGGGACATGGAAGTCATTAGAAAGTTCTGCTAGACGTCCAGTTTCAGAATTGCGTTTAAAGACGGTTGCATTGTCAGAGTCCTGATGGACAGCAATGACAAATTCTTGATCCGGTGTCAAGTCAAAATCACGTGGAGTCTGACCATGTGTCGGAACGATTTCTAACAACTCTAAGCTTCCATCCGCAAGAATTGTATATACTGCGATAGAATCATGACCACGATTAGAGGCGTAGAGGTATTTACCATCTTTAGAGAGACGAATAGCAGCGGTACCATTAAAGCCTTTATAACCGTCTGGTAGAGTTGAAATGACTTGCATGCGTTCAAATTCGCCAACACCATCGTAGATTAGAACCTCGATAGTGCTATTGAGTTCACAAATGAGATAAGCGATTTTATAATGGTTATGGAAAATAATATGGCGTGAGCCTGCTCCTGGCTGGCTATGATAGGTATAGAGCTTAGATAATTTTCCTTCTGAATCAAGATCATAAGTAATTACTTGGTCAGTACCTAAGTCGCAGGTCACTAGATAGTGGTCAGGTGTTAAATCTGTATAGTGAACATGTGGAGAAGCTTGATTTTCATGTGGACCTTGGCCACTGTGTTGATCAACATCACTAAGTAGAAGACGACCATCTTCCTGACGTTTATAAACAAGGACCTGTCCCTTGTGGTAGTTTGCCGCGTAAACCAAATCACGCTCTTCATCAACGGCAACATAACAGTGGGGGGCTCCCTCTTCAACGACGTGATTTAATAAGGTACCATTAGTTTGATAGGCTGCAATTCCACCCTTATCGTCTTGACTACCAACAGTGTATAAATGTTGATGCTGGTCAAAGGCAAGGTAGGTCGGACTTGATTCAGCTGCAAAAAGTTCTAGATTTGAAAGCTGACCAGTTTCTGTATCAAAGTCTGCCTTGTAAATCCCTTGGGAAGTACGACGTGTATAAGTTCCAAAATAAACAGTTTCTTTCATAACTTTACCTCTATAATAAAGATATGACTATTATATCACAAAAATGGTAGTATGAAGAAATCAACCTTAGCAAGAGTTTTACCTAATTCTTTTCATGATAATATTAGAAATGTTTTCATTGATTTCCTTTTGAAAAGTGCTATAATAAATCTATCAAATTATCAAGGGAGTTTGACTATGAAAAAACGAGCTTTCTTAGTAGCAGGTGTAGCAGTGTTATCAGCAGCAGTGCTAGCAGCGTGTTCAACTGGTAATGGTACTAAAGATGCTACTAAACCAGTGACTTATGCTTATGTATTTACATCAGATCCTGTTACTTTGGATTATACAGTTTCTGGGAATGTCAGCACTAAACAGATTACAGGTAATGTTATTGACGGATTACTAGAAAATGATCAATATGGAAATTTAGTTCCATCAGTTGCAGAAGATTGGACTGTTTCTAAGGATGGCTTGACCTATACCTATAAAATCCGGCAGGGTGTCAAGTGGTATACCAATGAGGGAGAAGAGTATGGTGAAGTTAAGGCTCAGGATTTTGTAACTGGTCTGAAGCGTGCAGCTGATAAGAAATCCCAGGCTCTCTATTTGGTACAGGATTCTATCAAAGGCTTGGATGACTATGTAAATGGGAAAACAACAGATTTCTCAACCGTAGGTGTGAAAGCAACAGATGATTATACTGTTGTTTACACTTTGAACCATCCAGAATCTTTCTGGAACTCTAAGACAACGATGGGAATTCTTGCTCCTGTAAGTGGAGATTTTTTGGCATCTAAAGGAGATGATTTTGGTAAGGCCACTGATGTAACGAGTATATTATACAATGGGGCATACCTTCTTAAGGGGCTAACTTCGAAATCTTCTATCGAAATGACCAAAAACCAAAATTACTGGGATAAGCAGAATGTATTTATTGATGATATCAAGTTGTCTTTCTTTGATGGTCAAGATGCAGACTCCCTAGGACGAGGTTTTGATGAAGGTCATTATCCAGCTGCTCCGCTCTTTAAAAGTTCTGCCAACTATGAACGTCTAAAAGAAAAGTACAAGGATAATATTGTATATGGACAACAAAGAGGTGGCGTATTCTATATGTCTACTAATATTGATCGTGTGTCATACAATCATACTGCTAAAACAAGTGATGTAGAAAAATCCTCTACTAAGAAAGCACTTTTAAACAAAGATTTTCGTCAAGCCTTGGCATTTGCTGCAGATCGTAAAGCCGCTGTTTCTCAGGTTTTTGGAGATGAAGTAGCGCCTCGTAAATTACGTACAAGTTTCACCCCTCCAACATTTGTACAAGTTGGAGACCAATCGTTTGGTCAAGTAACTAAGACAGAATTAGGTAAGTTGGATAGTATTTGGAAAGATGTCAGTCTTGATGATGCCCAAGATTCACTTCATAATGTAGACAAGGCTAAGGCTAAGTTTGAATCGGCTAAGAAAACTCTTCAAGCTGATGGAGTACAATTTCCGATTCATTTAGATCTTCCAGTTTCATCTACTCAGACAGATTTTATTCATCAAGCCCAGTCTTATAAACAATCAATTGAAGAAGCCTTAGGCTCTGAAAATGTAGTTGTAGATATTCAACAGGTTTCTGATGATGAATTGGGAAGCATGACTGTTCTAGCGACATCAAATAATAATGTTGATTGGGATATTAATGTTAATAGTGGTTGGAGTCCGGATTATGCAGATCCATCAACCTATCTAGATGTATTTGATCCAACTTCAGGTCCAAGTCTCTTAAGTTCACTTGGTGTAGCACCAGGAACAGACAATCCAGTCATTAAAACAGTTGGATTGGATAAATACAAAGAATTGATTGATGATGCGAACAGTGAAAAAACAGATCTGCAAAAACGTTATTCCAAATATGCTAAGGCTCAAGCTTGGTTAACAGATAGTGCTCTGGTTATTCCTGTACACTCAGACGGTGCCCAAATGCTTATAACGAAGAAAGTACTAGGTAGTGGTGCTGATGGTTGGATTGGTGACAAAACAGGAGATAACAGTTATAAATATCTTAAACTCCAAGATAAGATTGTCACTTCTAAAGAAATGGATGACTTCCGCAAGAAATTTGCTGATGAAAAAGCCAAATCCAATGCTGATTATCAGAAGAACTTAGACCGTCATATTCAAGACTAATCGAATCTCCTCTTTTGAGGAGATTTTTTATGTCATGGTCTCTATGTAAGCACTTTAAAAAAGAGTTATTTTGATTAAAAAATGGTATAATGGGAGAACAATAGAAAGGAAGTATTTATGGAGCAAAAAGAGAAACATTTTAGCCTATCTTGGTTTTTCAAGTGGTTTTTGGATAACAAGGCAATTACGGTATTTTTGGTAACCTTATTATTGGGACTGAATCTTTTTATTTTAAGCAAGATTAGTTTTCTATTTTCACCTGTTTTAGACTTTTTGTCAGTCGTGATGTTGCCAGTCATTCTATCTGGTTTACTATACTATTTACTGAATCCCATTGTTGATTGGTTGGAGAAGCATAAGATTAATCGCGTCATAGCAATCAGTATTGTCTTTGTCATCATCGCTCTCTTTATCATTTGGGGCTTGGCAGTCGCCATTCCAAATCTGCAACGTCAAGTTTTAAGTTTTGCAAGGAATGTTCCAGTCTACCTCGAAGATGCAGACAGAGTTGTTAATGATTTGGTCACCAAGCGTTTACCAGATGATTTCAGACCTCAATTAGAGCAAGTTTTAACAAACTTCTCTAGTCAGGCTACAGTTTGGGCAAGTAAGGTTTCATCTCAGGCAGTCAATTGGGTGAGTGCATTTATTAGCGGGGCATCTCAAGTGATTGTTGCCTTGATTATCGTTCCTTTCATGCTCTTTTACCTTTTGCGTGATGGGAAAGGCTTGCGTAACTATTTAACCCAATTCATGCCAACGAAATTGAAAGAACCAGTAGGACAAGTTTTATCAGATGTGAATCAACAGTTGTCCAACTATGTTCGAGGGCAAGTAACAGTGGCTATTATTGTAGCAGTAATGTTTATCATCTTTTTCAAGATTATCGGTCTACGCTATGCGGTTACGCTGGGTGTTACTGCTGGTATTTTAAATCTGGTTCCTTATTTGGGTAGCTTCTTAGCCATGCTTCCTGCCCTAGTATTGGGCTTGATTGCTGGGCCAGTCATGCTTTTGAAAGTAGTGATTGTCTTTATAGTAGAACAAACTATTGAAGGCCGTTTTGTCTCTCCATTGATTTTGGGAAGTCAATTAAACATCCATCCTATTAATGTTCTCTTTGTCTTGTTAACTTCGGGCTCTATGTTTGGTATCTGGGGAGTCTTGCTCGGTATTCCAGTTTATGCCTCTGCTAAGGTTGTCATTTCGGCGATTTTTGAATGGTATAAGGTAGTCAGTGGCCTATATGAACTAGAGGGAGAGGAAGTCAAGAGTGAACAATAGTCAACAGATGTTACAGGCTTTGGAGGAGCAAGATTTAACCAAGGCTGAGCACTATTTCGTCAAAGCTTTAGAAAATGATCCAAGTGACCTTCTGTATGAGTTAGCCACTTATCTAGAAGGGATTGGTTTTTATCCTCAGGCAAAGGAAATTTACCTGAAAATCATAGAGGATTTTCCAGAGGTTAATCTCAATCTGGCAGCTATTGCTAGCGAGGATGGTCAAATCGAAGAAGCCTTTGCTTATCTTGAGGAAATCCAAGCTGACAGTGACTGGTATGTTTCAGCTTTGGCTCTGAAAGCAGACCTCTACCAGCTGGAAGGTTTGACAGATGTAGCGCGTGAGAAACTGCTGGAGGCTTTGACCTACTCAGAGGATCCTCTCTTGATATTGGGCTTAGCAGAGTTGGATAGTGAGTTGGAAAATTACCAAGAAGCTATTCAAGGCTATGCCCAGTTAGATAATCGTACTATTTATGAGCAAACAGGCATTTCTACCTATCAACGGATTGGCTTTTCCTATGCACAGTTAGGGAAATTTGAAACGGCTACAGAGTTTTTAGAAAAAGCCTTGGAGTTAGAATACGATGACATAACAGCTTTTGAGTTGGCCAGTCTTTACTTTGATCAAGAAGAATACCAAAAAGCTGTCCTCTATTTTAAGCAGCTTGATACCATTTCACCTGACTTTGAAGGATATGAGTATGGTTACAGTCAGGCCTTACATAAGGAACATCAAGTTCAAGAAGCCATGCGTATCGCTAAGCAAGGCTTAGAGAAAAATCCCTTTGAAACTCGCCTCTTGCTAGCTGCTTCACAATTCTCTTATGAACTGCATGATGCTAGTGGTGCAGAAAATTATCTCCTTACCGCTAAAGAAGATGCTGAGGATACGGAAGAAATCATACTCCGTCTAGCTACTATTTATCTGGAGCAGGAACGCTATGAGGATATTTTAGACTTACAAAGTAATGAGCCAGAGAATTTTTTGACCAAGTGGATGATTGCTCGTTCTTATCAAGAGATGGACGATTTGGATACTGCCTATGAGCATTACCAAGAGTTGGCAGGAGATTTGAAAGACAATCCAGAATTTCTAGAACACTATATCTATCTCTTGCGTGAACTGGGCTACTTTGAGGAAGCAAAAGTCAATGCTCAAGCTTACTTAAAACTGGTTCCAGATGATGTGCAAATGCAAGAACTATTTGAGAGATTGTAAGAATATATTTTTAAAAACTGTATCTAATCATTTTTGATAGATATAGTTTTTCTTTTTCAAAGAGAATTTTTTTACAAAAATTCTTGGTTATTTTGTTTATTTATGCTATAATAGGAACAATTATTTTTAGGAGGTGCAGTATGTCTTATTTGTTTGAGATATTACCAAGTTTATTGAGCGGTGCAAGCATGACTTTGCAGGTTTTTGCACTGGTCTTGATTTTTTCTATTCCCTTGGGCGTTTTGATTGCCTTTGCCTTGCAAGTCCATTGGAAGCCCCTCCATCATTTAATTAATATTTATATTTGGATTATGCGAGGCACACCCTTGCTCTTGCAATTAATCTTTATCTATTATGTGCTGCCAAGTATTGGGATTCGTTTGGACCGTCTTCCTGCGGCTATCATTGCCTTTGTTCTCAATTATGCGGCTTACTTTGCTGAAATCTTTCGTGGGGGAATTGATACCATTCCTAAAGGTCAATATGAAGCTGCCAAGGTCTTGAAATTCAGTCCTTTTGCCACAGTACGTTATATTATTTTGCCCCAAGTGACCAAAATTGTTCTTCCTAGCGTATTTAACGAAGTCATGAGTTTGGTCAAGGATACCTCTCTGGTCTATGCTCTAGGCATTTCAGACCTTATCTTAGCTAGTCGCACAGCTGCCAACCGTGATGCTAGCCTGGTTCCNATGTTCTTGGCAGGAGCCATTTACTTGATTTTGATTGGTATTGTGACCATTCTTGCCAAAAAAGTTGAGAAGAAATACAGTTACTATAGATAGGAGGCTGCTATGTTAGAATTACGAAGTATCAATAAAGGCTTTGGTGAAAAGCAAATTTTGTCCAATTTCAGTCTAAAAATTCCTGAAAAGCAAATCCTAGCTATCGTTGGGCCTTCTGGTGGAGGTAAGACAACCCTCTTACGTATGCTTGCAGGTCTTGAAACTATTGATTCAGGGGAAATCTTTTATAACGGAGAAAATTTAGAACTGGATGAACTAGAGAAGCGGAATTTACTGGGATTTGTATTCCAAGATTTTCAACTTTTTCCTCATTTATCAGTTCTAGATAATTTGACCTTATCGCCCGTAAAAACCATGGGAATGAAGCAGGAAGAGGCTGAGCAGAAGGCGCGAGGGCTTTTGGAACAATTAGGACTGGCTGGTCATGCAGACGCCTATCCTTTCTCACTATCTGGTGGTCAAAAGCAGCGGGTAGCCTTAGCGCGTGCTATGATGATTGACCCAGAAATCATTGGTTACGATGAACCAACTTCTGCTCTGGATCCAGAATTGCGCTTGGAAGTGGAAAAACTGATCTTGCAAAATAGGGAACTTGGCATGACTCAGATTGTGGTTACCCACGATTTGCAGTTTGCTGAAAATATCGCAGATCAGATTCTCAAGGTTGAGCCCAAGTAGGAGGTGCCAATGACTAATAAGAAAATTGCTTTAGTATTTGTTTCTCTCCTGACTCTCTTTTTAACAGCTTGTACTCAGAAGGCTAGTGATCCCAAGCAAGATAACTGGAATAAGTATCAAGAGCAAGGCAGTATAACCATTGGTTTTGACAATACCTTCGTACCTATGGGATTTGAAGAAAAGAATGGCCAATATACAGGCTTTGATATTGACTTAGCACAAGCCGTCTCTGAAAAATTAGGTTTTAAGGTTCAATTTCAACCAATCGACTGGGATATGAAGGAGACGGAACTGCAAAATGGGACCATTGATGCCATCTGGAATGGCTATTCTGCCACTGATGAACGCCGAGAAAAGGTTGCCTTTAGCATTCCATATATGGAAAATCAGCAGGTTCTGGTTGCTAAGAAAAGCCAGCAAATTCATTCAGTAGAGGATATGAAGGATAAGACATTGGGCGCCCAAGCCGGTTCCTCTGGTTATTTAGACTTTGAAGCCCAGCCAGATTTACTGAAAAATCGTGTCAAAGATCAGAAGGCCAATCAATACCAGAGTTTCAATGAAGCCTTGATCGATTTGAAGAATGACCGGATTGATGCCTTGTTGATTGACCGAGTGTATGCTAATTACTATCTCCAGTCTGAGGGTATATTAAATGATTACAATGTCTTTTCAGCAGGATTTGAAAGTGAATCCTTTGCGGTCGGAGTTAGACCAGCTGATAAAAGATTATTAACAGCATTAAACCAGGCCTTTATCGAACTATACCAAGAAGGAAAGTTCCAGGAAATCAGCCAAAAATGGTTTGGAGAAGATGTGGCAACAAAAGAAGTGAAAGAAGGAAAATAAAATAGATAGGAAGCCTAGTTTTGTTTTTAAAACTAGGCCTTGTTTTTTTATAAATTTTATTTTATAAAGCTGTAGCACCGTCTAAATTTTTTAGCTATTTTGGGCAGTTCTTGTGCATCTAGCTTAATTCTGTAATCCCTTATCTATAGCTAAAACTCAATGAAGACGTAATAAAAAATATCAGAAAATCTCTTTTCAAAATCAAATTATATTAACAATCAAATAATATAAAAAACTCTAAAGTAATATAAATTTTATTTTTGTAAGGGCTTACTAAAAATAGTAGTTTGTAAAATTACTTTAGCGACTATAGCTGAAAATGCTTGATTTATAGGAAAAAAATAGTATAATAAATTGTGGCCTTTTAAAATAAACATACATATTTTAAGGCGAACTTTTTATTTAGCTTCATTAAATATATTAATTGATAATTATCAGAAAAAGGAGTAAGGGAATGTTTAAAACCAAAGGACGACATGTTTGTCAATCGCAGGTGGAGAAATTCACACGTTACAGTATTCGTAAGGTTAGTTTTGGTGCGGCTAGTGTGGCTGTAGCTACTGGACTGTTTTTCCTTGGTGGAGGAAGCGTCCAAGCGGCTGAACAACTAACTAATCCAGAACCTACAGAAGTTCAAAAATCTCAAAATCTAACTGATAAGCCCTCGGAACCCTCTAAGGAAGTTTCAGGACAAGCATCTGCTACTGCTAAAGAGCCCGATGGACAAAATAATACTTCTCTAAAAGAGTCTGCTACTGACAAACAAGCCAGTGAAGCTGAAACTCCAAATGTAGTGACGGAAAAAGTTGCTATTAATACAGCATCATTAGAAGATTTAGTTGCTAAAGCTGAAAGTAGATTAAGTCAATTAGCTGAAGGTAAGAAAACAAAATCAGTCATTGATGATGCTAAAAATTTGGTTCATAAAGCAAAAGAGCTTTTAAATGATGATACAAAAACACAGTCAAACGTTGATGCACTTGCTAAACAACTTTCAAGTAGCCTTATCATTTTAAACAGTATCAATTCAGAAGCAACTGAAGAAGAAAAAGTAAACCAAAACCAAGATTCTAGAAATGGACAAGCTATCCCTGGTAAAGGGGAAAGTGAGTTTAGAGCTGATTCATCTAGTAACGGTGCTACAACTACAGGAACTAGTGATACAATCACACCAACAAATCCAGCGCAACCAACTGCGAAAAATATTATCGGAAGCACAAGTACAGTATCACGAGAAAACTTTACTGGTTGGGATACTTATACAATGCCGTTCGGGAGTCGCCATCCAGGTCAAGGTGATTTAGGTGTTAATACTCCAGAGAAAATAGCAGATGCTGCTGACTTAGAGTTTAGAGTGTTCTCTGATCAAAGAGCTGGTACAAGACCTAGTCCTGGACCATCTAACTATACTTATGATGGTAAAGAGAGTGATGTAAAGGCTCGTATTGACTATGGATTGAAACTTCCTGCTGAAGAAGTCCAAAAAATTATAGAAGAAGCTCCACTATGGCGTGGAAAGCTAAGATATAATGGAACTAGTATTTCAAGTCAAATCCCAGCAACTTACTATGGAAATGGACCTTATGAATATCTGCTTTCTAGTATCTATAAACTTGGATATGAACAAGGTATTGATAAAGTATACATTAAAGATGTAAGTAAACGTATTGAAGTAACAGAAGCTGCTAAAAAGGCTGGTTGGACTGTTTCAGATTTCAATGTGTCCAATTTCCCGAATGGTTTATTTTATGACAAAGCAACAGATAGTGTGCAAGGGGTTGTAACACATAGAAGTCCATTTAACTATCAACAAGTAAAAGCTCGAGTAACGTTTAAAAATACTATTACTGGTAAAAGTGTTACGATTCCACTAGATGATCATAGATTTGGTGGAACAGCATGGAAAGATGGAACACCACCAACACTAGAAATTAACGATACTGTTAAAGAAGGGAAAGTTGGAGAAGCACTAACTGTTCCAGTAGAATATAGAGATGCTGGAGCTTCGCATGCTGGGGTACCAAATGATAGAAGAGTTTCTTATACTTTAACGAATGAAAATGGAACCCCAATTGGACGTACAACTACAATCACAGAAACTGTAGGACGTGCTATTCTGGGTGTTTCTGGAGCGAAGATTACAGGAACGACAGGTACTGGTGCTGCTACTCCTACAGAATTAACAGGAAATGAGACAAAAATTCCAGGTGTAGGTTTCACAATTGCATCAGCTGATATGACTGAGAATAATCCGAATGGATTCAAAGGAACCCCAACTGAAGCTGGAATTTACAGAGTTTCAATTTATGCAAGAGATTATCAAGAGACAAACGCTAATGAGGCATACGCACACGCAACCTTTAAAATTGCACCTTCAGTATCTGTAAAAAATGTTCATGCTTACGATACAGAAGTTCCGATTACAATTTCTAAAGGGGCTTCAGAAGCGACAATTACATTACCAGATGGAACAAATACAAAAATTGTTGCTAAAGATGGTAAATGGGTTGTATCAGAAACAACAAATACTGCTGTAAATGTCAATGATGAAATTGGTACAGTTGGTGAAACTTTCAATCTAAAAGTTCTTCCAACAGCAACAGCAAATGCCGCAACAGATACGATTAACGTAACTGCAAATAGTGAAAATATTACAGCAACGTTTACACGAGCCGAAGTAACATTAAAAACGCAACTAGGAGAAAATGTAGTAGCAACATTCAATAAAACTAGTGGTCGTTGGGAATTATCTGGTGAGACTGCTGAGAAGAAAACTCCTAACAGTGACGGTACAACAACATGGTTAAAACGCGACCTATATGTTGATGTGAATAAAGATGGAGAAACAATCTTTAATGTTTACGAATATACTCGTACATTAAACGCAGAAGGAAAAGTTACAGCCGTTAATAATGTATCTCGTACATTAACGACGTATAAAAAAGAAAATACGGCGAACAGTTCAGCAGATTCAGCAACTGATACTAATAAAGGAATGGTTGTAACTGTTAAATATGATAAAGGATTAAATAAATGGTCTGCTGATGATAACTCTACTGTAACAGCAACAAAAACTGGAGATAAGTGGACGATTTCAACTACATCAGGATTTAAAGGAACAGTTGATGCAGTAGAAACAGTAAGTTCTTCAGATAAAGCGTCTATATTAAATGATGCTCCGTCTATTAGCTCAAGTTTATATACTACTGTAAAAGGTGCTACAGTAGATTTAGTAAAACAAAAATCAGCTGCAGTAACAATTACAGATACAGAAGATGATGCGACAACTGCTCCAAATAAAAAGGAAACAACAGTTACAAAAGTAACATTAACATCTCCTTCAGGAACAGTAACAGAATATAGCAGTGCAGCAGAAGCAGCAACTGTTAAATTATCAGAAGTAGGTACTTACACAGTTAAAGTTGAAGTAAAAGATAGTAACGGAAATATCGTTACTGCAGATACTGAAACGGATACTGGAACAAATAAAGGTGCCGAAACTGCAGTGAATTCAACTACTTATACAATTACGGTGAAAGATCAAGAAACGAATAAATTGTATACAGTTGAAGATGATACTGTAACAAATGATCAGTTGAAAGAAAAAGTAAATCCTACAGTTGTAGACGGCTTTACTCCAACTAAAAATGATATTACAGATATTCCTACAACAGCTAAAAAAGCAGGTCAAACACTAGAAGTGCCAGCAACAGTAACTTATACAAAAGGAACTGAAACAATTCCTGTAGAAACTAAAGTAGATGTTGTAGTTTTACCAAAAGTAGAACCAACAGGTGTAACAGTTCTTAAAGATAGTACTGGTTTAGATGAAGCAGTTAAAGCAAAAGCGGTCGAAGCAGCTAAAGCAGTTCCAACTGATAAATTACCAGATGGTGTAACTGTAAGAGTTAAAGAAGTTAAAGTAGGAACAGTACCAGCAACAACAACAACTGGAGAACAAAAATCAGCAATAGCAGTTGTAGAGTATGTAAAAGATGGTAAAGTAGTTGCTACTAGAGAAGTAACAGTACCAGTAACAGTAGTAGGTTCAACAGCTAAGAAATTAGTAGTATTTGAAGGCGATACAGTTACAAAAGATGATGTGAAAGGTGCTGTAACAGCAGGTATAGATGGAACAAAAGGTGAACCTGTTATTGCTGATGATATTACTGCTAAAGCAGGAAATAAAGAAGCGACAATCCCGGTAACATATGATAATGGTAAGTTAACCGAAACTGTGAAAGTTCCAGTAACAGTTTTACCAAAACCAGAAGCAGATGAAATTCTTGTTCCTAAAAATGGTGACAAAGATAAAGCAAAAGAAAAAGTACTTGCTCAAGCTGAAAAAGCGATTGCTGATGGAACATTTACAGGTAAACTACCACAAGGTGCTAGAGTTGAGATTGATAAAACAGCTACAGTAACAGTTCCTGACTTAACAGATGATACTGAAGTGGATGTGACTGTTAAATACATTGTAGATGATGAAGAGAAAACAACAACTGTTAAAGTACCAGTTACAGTAGTTGAAGGTATACCACAAATCGTCCCAGTGGATGAAAACAACAAACAACCAGATCCAGAAAAGAGCATTGATAAAACAGATTATCCAGAAGGATCAACGTTTAGATATAAAACTCCAGAAGGACAAACAACTCCAATTGATGTAACAACAACTGGTGATAAGAATGTGATTGTTGAAGTACTTGATCCACAAGGAAATACAATCGTTGAAGTACCAGCAACTGTACGTGTAGTAGATAGTACACCACAATTTGTAGTAGCAAATCCAGCTAAGAAACAACCTGAAGCGAAAGATAGTGTTACACCAGGAGAATATCCAGATGGCACAAAATTTGAATATAAAACACCAGTAGATACAACAACTGCAGGTGAAAAAGATGTAACTGTTGTAGCTAAGTTAAATGGTCAACCAATTGCAGAAGTTCCTGCGAAAGTAGTAGTTGTAGATCCTAAGACACAATACGTAGTAGCAGATCCAAGCAAACCACAACCGGATGCAGCTAAGAGCATTGATCCAGAACAATACCCAGAAGGAACAACATTTGAGTACAAGACTCCAGTAGATACAACAACACCAGGAGAAAAAGATGTAGTTGTCATTGCAAAAGATGGAAATGATACACTTGTAGAAGTACCAACAAAAGTGAAAGTTGTACAAGGTTACCCACAAATTGTTCCAGTAGATGAAGGTAAGAAACAACCATCACCTGAAGATAGCATTGATTCGAATGATTACCCAGATGATGCAACATTTGAGTATAAAGAAGAAGTAGATACATCTAAACCAGGTGATAAGAAAGTTACCGTTGTTGTGAAACAAGGGGATAAGGTATTAGTTGAAGTGCCATCTACAGTTCGTGTAGTGGAAAGTTATCCTAAATATGTACCAGTAGACCCAGCTAAGAAACAGCCAGATCCAAAAGAAAACATTAATCCAAATGATTTCCCAACTGGAACAATATTTGAATATAAAGATAACACTCCAGTAGATACAACAACACCAGGTGATAAACCAGTAACGGTGGTAGCTAAGCTGAATGGACAACCAATTACAGAAATTCCAGCGACAATTGTAGTAGTAGAACCTAAGACACAATATGTCCCTGTGAATGCTGAAAATGATAAGAAACCAAAACCAAAAGATAGCATCACTCCAGATGATTATCCAGAAGGTTCAACATTTGAATACAAAACTCCAGAAGGACAAGCAACTCCATATGATGGAACAACACCGGGTGAAAAAGATGTTACTGTAGTCGTGAAAGATTCGGATGGAGATACAATTGTAGAAGTACCTGCGAAGATTAAAGTCGTTCAAGGTAAAGAACAATTAACTCCAGTAAATGCTGAAGATAAAGATAAACCTAAAGCTGAAGATAGTATCACACCAAGTGATTATCCAGAAGGTTCAACGTTCGAATACAAAGTTCCAGAAGGACAAACAACTCCATATGATGGATCAACACCAGGTGATAAAATAGTTACTGTAGTTGTAAAAGATAAAGATGGGAAAGTGTTAGTAGAAGTTCCAGCTACTATTAAAGTAGTTGAAACAAAACCAACACCAATTGAAACACCTGTAACAAATACGCCATTAAAAGAAGAAGACTATACTAGAGGTCTAAATATTCCAGACGGAGCAACAGCTAAAGTAGGAGACTTACCAGATTTAACAACACCTGGAGAAAAAACTCCTGTAAAAGTAACGATTACATTACCAAATGGTAAATCTTATACTGTAGATATTCCTGTAACAGTCACACCAGTTAAGGAAATTGAAACACCAGTTACAACAGCTAAATTGACTCCAGAAGATATCTTGAAACAAATCAAAGTACCAGAAGGAGCAACAACTAAGGTAGGAGATCTTCCAGACCTAACAACACCAGGTAAGAAAGACCCAGTGAAAGTAACGATTACATTACCAAATGGTAAAGGAGTGACAGTAGACGTACCAGTAACAGTAACACCAGTTAAGGAAATCGAAACACCAGTAACGAAAGGTAAATTGACTCCAGAAGATATCTTGAAACAAATCAAAGTACCAGAAGGAGCAACAACTAAGGTAGGAGATCTTCCAGACTTAACAACACCTGGTAAGAAGGATCCTGTAAAAGTAACGATTACATTACCAAATGGCAAAGTAGTGACAGTAGACGTACCAGTGAATGTAACACCAATTACACCAATTGAAACACCAGTAACAACAGCTAAATTGACTCCAGAGGATATTTTAAAACAAATCAAAGTACCAGAAGGAGCAACAACTAAGGTAGAAAACATTCCAGACTTAACAACACCTGGTAAGAAGGATCCTGTAAAAGTAACGATTACATTACCAAACGGTAAAGTTGTGACTGTAGAAATTCCAGTAAATGTTACACCTATTGAAGATATTGTTAAAAAACAAGGAGATCCAATTACTGCTGAGGATGTTGAAAAACACATTCCAAAAGGAGTAAAAGTTATCAATATTGGTGATAAACCTACAACAGATATTCCAGGTGAAAGACCAAGTATCCCAGTAGAGATTGAATTACCAAATGGAATTCGAGTAACGATGAACATTCCAGTAATCGTAACACCGAAAGTAACACCTGTAGTAGTTCAAGTAGGAACACCAGTTACGCCAGAAGATGTTCAGAAACATATTGAATTACCAAATGGATGGAAGGTAACAAAAGTAGGAGAAATTCCAACAACAACTACACCAGGAACAAAACCAGTCGTTCCAGTAGAGATTGAATTACCAGATGGTCGTAAGATTACTGTCGATGTACCAGTCATCGTTACGCCAACCGTAAGACAAATTGTTGTACCACAAGGAACTCCAATCACACCAGACGATGTGAAAGGACATATTGATCTTCCAAAAGAACCAGGATGGGAAATTGTCGAAGTAGGAGAAATCCCAACAACAATTCCAGCTGGAGTGAAACCAAGTGTTAAAGTGAAGATTAAAGTTCCTACTGGAGAAATTGTTGAAGTAGATGTACCAGTAATCGTAACATCAAAAGTAACGCCAATTGTAGTAGAAGTGGGAACGCCAATTACCGAAGAAGATGTTAAGAAGAAAGTAGAACTACCAGAAGGATGGGAAATTGTTGAGGTCGGAGAAATTCCAACAACAGAAACACCAGGAACAAAACCAGTTGTTAAGGTAAAAGTTAAACTACCTGACGGTCGTATTATTACAGTGGAAGTTCCTGTAACAGTAACGCCTAAATCACAAAGTGGTGGAGGAGTCATTTCTCAAAATGGCGATTCAACTGTTCAGATTGTAACGGAATATCTTGATGAAAATGGTAACAGAATTACTTCAGATAAAGAAGGAAAACACAATCCAATAGAGTTGGAAGGATATAAATTTAGTCATTCAACAACTGATGCTAAAGGAAATACACTACATCACTATAAGAAAGTGACAAACCCAATCAATCAAGAGCAACCAAGCTCTCCAGAGACTCCTACAACTCCAGAAAAACCAGTAGCTGTTGAAACAGCCGTAGCCAATGACAAGAAGGAATTACCAAATACTGGTACAGAAGATAAGAGTAATTTAGCTAGTCTTGGACTTCTTGGAATGTTGGGTACATTCGGACTTGTAGCTCGTAAGAAAAAAGAAGACTAAGAAAGAAACTTCCTTTCTAAAGTTCGATAAAAAAATAGACTGAGGTGAAAACTTCAGTCTATTTCTTTTGGCTATGAAAATATCCTCTGGCAAGAACCAGAGGATAAGAGTATTATTTCATTGTTGGGAAGAGCAATACATCACGGATAGTGGTTGTATCAGTGAGGAGCATGCAGAGACGGTCGATACCGATTCCCAAACCACCTGTTGGTGGCATACCGTATTCAAGGGCCTCAATGTAGTCGTAGTCGATGCCTGTCGCTTCATCGTCACCAAGTTCTTTTGCTTTTGCTTGAGCTTCAAAACGACTAAGTTGGTCGATTGGGTCGTTGAGCTCAGTAAAGGCATTTCCATACTCTTTGGTCATGATGAAGAGTTCGAAACGGTCAGTAAAGCGTTCATCTTCAGGATTCTTCTTAGCTAGTGGAGATACAGCTACTGGATGTCCATAGACAAAGGTTGGTTGGATCAAGGTTTCTTCAACAAACTCTTCAAAGAAGGCATTGATAATGTGGCCAACTTCAGTGTAGTGTTTCTCAACAGGAACTTTCTTCTCAGCAGCAATAGCTTTGGCTTCCTCGAAAGTCATGTCTTGCCAGAAATCGACACCAGTAATTTCTTTGATAGCATCCACCATGTGAACACGCTTAAATGGTTCATTGATTTTGATTTCAGTGCCTTGGTAGTTAACTGGGCCATCGCCCTTAACTGATTTAGCAGCATGTTGGATAATACCTTCAGTCAAGTCCATGATGTCTTGGAAATCTGCATAAGCTTGGTAAACTTCGATAGAAGTAAATTCAGGGTTATGAGTGGCATCCATTCCCTCGTTACGGAAGATACGGCCGATTTCATAGACGCGTTCCATACCACCGACGATAAGGCGTTTCAAGTGAAGCTCAGTCGCGATACGAAGCACCATGTCAATGTTTTGGGCATTGTGGTGGGTGATAAATGGACGGGCTGCCGCACCACCAGCTTCGTTGTGAAGAACAGGTGTTTCCACTTCAAGGAAACCTTTTTGGTCAAGGTAACGACGGATTTCAGAGATGATTTTTGAACGAGTGACAAAGCGCTCAAAGCTTTCACGGTTAGAAATCAAGTCAAGGTAACGTTTACGGTAAATTGTTTCAACGTCTGTCAAACCGTGGAATTTCTCAGGAAGTGGGCGAAGTGCTTTAGACAAATGAGTGATGTGAGTAGCTTTGATAGAGAGTTCTCCCATATCTGTACGCATCACTTCACCTTCGACACCAAGGAAGTCACCAAGGTCTGCTTTTTTGAAGATTTCATAGTTTTCTTCACCGACAGCATCCTTACGAACGTAAATCTGGATTTGACCTTCGCGGTCTTGAAGGTGGGCAAAACCTACTTTACCTTTACCACGTTTGGTTACCAAGCGTCCTGCGATAGTAGCTGTTTCGTTTTTATCGTGTAATTGTTCTTTATCGAGGTCGGCATATTTATCTTTTAATTCTTGTGAATTTGCAGTGCGTTCAAAACGTTTTCCGAAAGGATCGATTCCTTGTTCACGGAGCGCAGCCATTTTTTCACGGCGAACGATCTGCTGGTCATTTAATTCTTCCATATGTTCTGTTGACATGGGATCCTCCTAGTTTTACTCAAAATTGAATACGATGAGTCTTTTTTTGCGATACTCCCATTTTATCATAAATAAGCAAGAAATTCACGGATAATCTTTAAAAACTAAAAAGAACTTGACGCTAAAATCAAGTTCTGTTATTGATAGGAAGTATCATTCCAAGTATCGAGTGTAAATGTTTCAAAATCATGAGTTTCTAAAATTGTCAGGCTGGCATTTGCTAGGCCTCCATCTTTACGAAGAAGAGGTTCTTTATAACCTAAAAGAGTACGGAGACTGGCAGTAAGATTGGCACCGTGACCGACAATTAGAATACGCTCAGCTGGACTATCTTTTAATGATTTGATAAATTGGATGGTCCGTTGCGTGGTGCTATAGAGGGATTCGGCTCCGAACATTTGAGTGTCAAATTGAGCAAGATTAGATCGAAAAGCTTTGATTTGTTGTGGGTAAATAGCTTCCAAGGTTGCGATTTTCAAACCTTCTAACTTCCCAAGTTGCCATTCACGGAGATTAGGGACACTTTCTAAAGGACAGGGGGTCTGGAGTTGACTTTGGATAATTTCAGCAGATTTGACCGCTCGAGGTAAATCACTTGAATAGATCTGATCAAAAGAAATTTCCTTGAGATACTGGCCTAGTCGTTTTAGGGTTTCAATGGATTCAGGAAGAAGGGGAGAATCTCCACTAGCACCTTGAAAGCGTCCTTCTTGGTTCCAGACTGTACGACCGTGGCGGACAAAGTAGAGTTTCATTACTTGCTGTCCTCCAAGATATCTGCAAAGTCGGCCTTTACAAAGCTGGCCAAGTCTTGTGGCGCGACGATAATGCTGTGACCAACTTCACCAGCGGATACAATCATTTGATTCAAGTCTAGGGCGATTTTATCGATAAAAATGGGGTAATTGTGTTTCTGACGAATTCCGACAGGATTATTGGCTCCATGAATATAACCTGTTGTTTTTTCCAAGTCCTTTTGTGGAATCATGCTCACTTTTTTGTTGCCAGAAATTTTAGCTAGTTTCTTTTCAGACAAGTGTTGAGTGATAGGGACAATTCCGATAATTGGTCCTGTTTTATCTCCCAAAAGAGCCAAGGTTTTGAAAATCTGATCTCGTTCATAACCTTGAGGCAGCTCTCCTTCCAGGGCATTGATTTGAATTCCCTGATGTGGGATAGCTGCTTTAGATAGGATTTGTTCCACCAATGTTTTTTTAATTTTAACTTTTTTTGCCATTATTTATACTTATCCTCCAANTGGCTCATCCAAATACCAAGCCAGATTCCCAGTGCAAAGAAGAAGGCGATGATGACATACCCAACAAGAGAAACACCAGTGTATTGGATACTTTCAGCGTTTCCTGCATTTGGAATCAAGATCAAAAGGGTACTTGATAGGACGATACCGATGATGAAATGATAGACGCGTGAGTGGTAGTTGTTTAAGGCATAATCCATCAATTTTGAAAAAATAATGAGAGTTGCACCTGCCCCGATTCCAATCGGGAAGAAGGTTCCCAAGAGGTCAAAGGTTTTAAAACCAGTCAACATAGGAGCATAGAGACCCAAAATCAAAAGTAGATTTGATGGACTGAGGCCAGGAACTAATACGCCAAGAGCCAGCAGTGCACCTGCTAGGACGAAATTAAGAAAGTTGGCGCTCAAGGTTCCAACGACAAAATTTAAGGCATAGAGTCCTAATCCAGAAATGATAAAGGTTGTCCAGAACCAAGCTAAATCAATCTTGTCTCGGTCAGATTCTCGAGTTGATTCTTTGAGAAGGCTAGGAACTGTACCAATGATGGCACCCGCAAAGCTCCATAAGACAAAGACCTGATAATTTTCAAGTAGGTATTCAATCGGGTAGGAAAATAAGCCGATTCCCAGAAGCATACCGATGGCAACTGGAATAAAGTACAAAACATTTTCTTTAAAATCTTTAAAGGGATGGGCCAGAAAACTAATTATTCGTTCATAAATTCCTAAGATTGCTGCTAGAACCCCTCCAGAAATTCCCGGTAAGATAAATCCAAGAGCAATGACAATCCCTTTAATAACACGTGCTAACCATGAGAGCATATACTTCCTCCAACTATTTCTATTTCAAAAAATCCTTACTATATTGTATCACAATCAAACACAAAAAGAAAAAGCAAATGATAAACAAATGCTTTTAAGGTTTTAAAAAGATTTTTCTAAAGGTTTCTTCTTTGTTTTTGAAGGAAGAGATGACGTTGATATCCAAATCGTGGTCAAAGCCAGCAATTTTCCCTTTAGAAGTGTATTGGTGAATATCATAATCTAAGTCTGTATTAGGTTTGCTTTCGAAAAATCCAGTATTTGAACCATAGGAAGGAATCCAAACAGACGTAAACTTGTTTGTATCAATACTGTGTTCTTCCATGAAATAGACCCCAACGTAGATTCCGATGTTTTTAGCGCCTAGAGATTCTAGTTTTGCTCGAAAGGCTTCAACACCTTCGTTCATATTGGACATGGTTTTTTCTTCTACGTCTAGCCAATAGTAGCTAGGGTTGTATGGCGATGAAGCGTTATAAAAACTTTCAGCAGCTTTTTCCATTTCTTGGGTGCTTTTACCTGCCACGTAAGCATAAACACCAACAGGGATATTACGTTTCTGAAATTCACCAATGTGTGATTGGAAAGCCTTATCTAGACCATTTATATATGAAGCATCGTTTTGCTTGGCAGTTTGAGCCCCACTGTGGACACGAACAATTGCTCCTGAAATGTTTTGGGAGAGAGTATCATAATTGATTTCTTCAGGGCGTTGCCAACCAGAAACATCAATAATTGGTTTATCTAACTTCTGAAGTGCCTGGGTTTCGATTTGGACAAAGTTTGATTTTGTTTTTATGGGATGCTCCTCAAAACGAGGACGATTTAGGATTAAAATGAAAATCATAAGTCCAAAAAAGCTATATAAAATAAGCGGATTAATTTTCTTTCTCATACATCCTAATTCTACCTTAAAATTGCTAAAAAATCAAAAAAAAATACTTAAAAAGTAACATAGGAAAGGACTTTAGAGCATTTTTCCATTCAATAGCGCGTAATGATTTGAAATATGGTATAATAAAAGGGAATTTCTAGAGAAAAGAGAAGATTATGTCAAATTATGCCATTATTTTAGCAGCGGGTAAAGGAACTCGTATGAAATCTGATTTGCCAAAAGTTTTGCACAAGGTTGCGGGTATTTCTATGCTGGAACATGTCTTCCGTAGTGTGGGAGCTATCCAACCTGAAAAGACAGTCACAGTTGTCGGACACAAGGCGGAATTGGTTGAGGAAGTCTTGGCTGGACAGACAGAATTTGTAACTCAATCTGAACAGTTAGGAACTGGTCATGCGGTTATGATGACAGAGCCTATCTTGGAAGGTTTGTCAGGTCACACCTTGGTTATTGCAGGAGATACTCCTTTAATCACTGGTGAAAGCTTGAAAAACTTGATTGATTTCCACATCAATCATAAAAATGTGGCCACTATCTTGACTGCTGAAACAGATAATCCTTTTGGCTATGGACGAATTGTTCGTAATGACAATGCTGAGGTTCTTCGCATTGTGGAGCAGAAGGATGCTACAGATTTTGAAAAGCAAATCAAGGAAATCAACACTGGAACATATATTTTTGATAACGAGCGTTTGTTTGAGGCTTTGAAAAATATCAATACCAACAACGCTCAAGGTGAATACTATATCACAGATGTCATTGGCATTTTCCGAGAAGCTGGTGAAAAAGTTGGCGCTTATACTTTGAAAGATTTTGATGAGAGTCTTGGAGTAAATGACCGTGTAGCACTTGCGACAGCTGAGTCGGTTATGCGTCGCCGCATCAATCACCAACACATGGTCAATGGTGTTAGCTTTGTCAATCCAGAAGCAACTTATATCGATATTGATGTTGAGATTGCTCCTGAAGTTCAAATCGAAGCCAATGTTACCTTGAAGGGGCAAACGAAAATTGGTGCTGAGACTGTTTTGACAAATGGTACTTATGTAGTGGATAGCACTATCGGAGCAGGAGCTGTTATTACCAACTCAATGATTGAAGAAAGTAGTGTTGCAGACGGTGTGACAGTCGGTCCTTATGCCCACATTCGTCCAGGTTCATCTCTAGGTGCCCAAGTCCATATTGGTAACTTTGTTGAGGTGAAAGGTTCTTCAATCGGTGAGAATACCAAGGCTGGTCATTTGACTTATATTGGAAACTGTGAAGTGGGTAGCAAGGTTAATTTTGGTGCTGGAACCATTACAGTCAACTATGACGGCAAAAACAAATACAAGACAGTCATTGGCAACAATGTCTTTGTTGGTTCAAATTCAACCATTATTGCGCCAGTAGAACTTGGTGACAATTCCCTCGTTGGTGCGGGTTCAACTATTACCAAAGACGTTCCAGCGGATGCTATTGCTATTGGTCGTGGACGTCAGGTCAATAAAGACGAATATGCAACACGCCTTCCTCATCATCCTAATAATCAGTAGGAGTCTGTCATGGAATTTGAAGAAAAAACGCTTAGCCGAAAAGAAATCTATCAAGGGCCAATTTTTAAACTGGTCCAAGATCAGGTTGAATTACCAGAAGGTAAGGGAACTGCCCAACGGGATTTGATTTTCCACAATGGAGCTGTCTGTGTTTTAGCAGTAACGGATGAGCAAAAACTTATCTTGGTCAAGCAGTACCGCAAAGCTATTGAGGCTGTCTCTTACGAAATTCCAGCTGGAAAATTGGAAGTAGGAGAAAATACAGACCCTGTTGCAGCAGCTCTGCGTGAATTAGAGGAAGAAACAGCCTATACAGGGAAATTAGAACTCTTGTACGATTTTTACTCAGCCATTGGCTTTTGTAATGAAAAGTTAAAATTATACCTAGCAAGTGATTTGACGAAAGTGGAAAACCCGCGTCCGCAGGATGAAGATGAGACCTTGGAAGTCCTTGAAGTGAGCTTAGAAGAAGCCAAGAAATTAATCCAAGCAGGTCATATATGTGATGCCAAAACAATTATGGCTGTTCAATACTGGGAATTGCAGAAAAGATAGAGGAGGTCAGTATGGGTAAACCTTTATTAACGGATGAAATGATTGAAAGGGCTAATAGAGGCGAAAAGATTTCAGGTCCCCCTTTGCTAGATGATGAGGAGACAAAAATTTTACCAACCTCTTCTTCCCGTTTTGGTTATGCCAATCCTAAGAATCATGGTTTTAGCCAGGAAACCTTGAAGATTCAGGTCGAACCGTCTATTCATAAAAGCCGTCGCATTGAAAATACCAAGAGAAATGTCTTCAATTCTAAACTGAATAAAATCTTATTTGCAGTCATCTTTCTCTTGATTTTGCTTGTCTTAGCAATGAAACTTTTGTAATAGAAAAGGAATTGAAATGAAAATAGGAATTATTGCGGCTATGCCAGAAGAACTGGCTTATCTGGTCCAGCATTTAGACAATGCCCAGGAGCAAGTTGTTTTAGGCAATACCTATCACACAGGAACCATTGCTTCTCATAAAGTCGTTCTTGTAGAAAGTGGAATTGGTAAGGTCATGTCTGCTATGAGTGTAGCGATTTTAGCTGATCATTTTCAAGTGGATGCTTTGATTAATACTGGATCAGCTGGGGCAGTAGCAGAGGGTATTGCTGTTGGGGATGTTGTGATTGCAGACAAATTAGCCTATCATGACGTGGATGTCACAGCTTTTGGCTATGCTTATGGACAAATGGCGCAACAACCGCTTTATTTCAAATCAGATAAAAACTTTGTTGCCAAAATCCAAGAGAGTTTATCTCAATTGGACCAAAAATGGCATCTTGGATTGATTGCTACAGGAGATAGTTTTGTTGCAGGAAATGACAAGATAGAAGTGATTAAGTCCCATTTCCCAGATGTTTTGGCTGTTGAGATGGAGGGGGCAGCTATTGCTCAGGCAGCGCATGCCCTTAATCTTCCAGTTTTAGTTATCCGAGCTATGAGTGATAATGCCAACCATGAAGCAAACATCTCTTTTGATGAGTTTATTATCGAAGCTGGACGTCGCTCTGCCCAAGTCTTATTAGCCTTTTTGAAGGCCTTAAATTAAGCGAAAATTTGACAGTTTTTCTAGCTTATGATAAGATTTAAGTAAAGAAAAGCTAGAAAACGTTTCAGAGGATATTATGAGTATTGAAATGACCGTCAGTGAGATTGCAGAGGTCTTAGGATTATCTCGCCAAGCAATCAATAACCGTGTCAAAGAATTACCAGAAGAAGACACAGATAAAAATGACAAAGGGGTAACAGTCGTTACCAGAAGTGGCTTGATTAAGCTAGAAGAAATCTATAAAAAAACGATTTTTGAAGATGAGCCTGTCAGTGAAGATGTCAAGCAACGTGAACTGATGGAGATTCTGGTTGATGAGAAGAATGCAGAAATTCTTCGTCTTTATGAACAATTAAAAGCCAAGGATCGTCAGTTATCAGAAAAAGACGAGCAGATGCGTATCAAAGACCGTCAGATTGCTGAGAAAGACAAACAACTCGATCAGCAGCAACAATTGACCCTTCAAGCCATGAAGGATCAAGAAAATCTTAAGCTAGAGCTGGACCAAGCAAAAGAAGAAGTCCAATCAACTAAGAAAGGCTTTTTTGCTCGTTTATTTGGAGGATAATCAAGGAGCTGTTTAGGTTAAATGCTAACCTGATGGCTTCTTTTGTTTCTAAATAGTATAGTTGCTCAAGTAATACTCAATGAAAATCAAAGAGCAAACTAGGAAACTAGCCGCAGGCTGTACTTGAGTACGGCAAGGCGACGTTGACGTGGTTTGAATTTGATTTTCGAAGAGTATAAAATAACAGTATAGGAGAGGTATAGAATGGAACGATTAGAAGATTACATTGCTTTTGATTTAGAATTTAATCAGCATGAAGGGCAAACACACTTGATTCAAGTATCGGCAGTACGTTTTAGAGATGGCCAGGAAATCGATGCCTATGATTCCTATGTCCACACTAGTGTGCCTCTAAAGAGTTTTATCAATGGTTTGACTGGGATTACGGCTGAGACCTTAAAAGATGCTCCTCCAGTGGAGAAAGTTATAAAAGAATTCCAAGAGTTTGTGGGTTCTTTACCCATGGTAGGCTACAATGCTGCTAAAAGTGATTTGCCTATTCTAGCAGAGCATGGTTTAGACTACAGCCAGCAGTATAAGGTGGATTTGTATGATGAAGCTTTTGAACGTCGGAGTTCGGATTTACATGGTATTGCTAATCTCAAATTGCAAACCGTTGCCTCGTTTCTTGGATTTCAAGGTCAGTCTCATAATAGCTTAGAGGATGCTCGGATGACGGCGCGTGTTTACGAGTCCTTTCTAGAATCGGACCAAGCTAGAGAATTGTTAGAGACAGAAAGTAGTCTATCAAACAATCCTTTTGGAGGCTTGGACTTGTCTCAATTATTTGACTAGGAGTGCCTATGAAACCTGAAAAACCTAAAAATCTAGGTTTTAAGCAGATATACTTTAATCTAGATAAAATTCTCTTTCTCTTTTTCTTGACTTTCATGATGATTGAGTTTGTCTGGTTACCATCAAATTCTTGGATTGCTGGACTTTTGCTCCGTCAGACAGGTTATCTCTTTCTTTCCTACAACAATATTTTTGCTATTATAACAGGCTCACCCTTTATTAGTCTTGCTTTAATTGTTCTGGTAATTGTTAATTTACTGATTGCCTATTTTCAAATAGGACTCCTCTTTATTGGTGCTCGTCATTTATTATGTCATGAAAAGAGGACCTTGCTGGAGTATAGTCGCAAGGTCTTTCACCAAAGTTTCTTGTTTATGAAGCAAGTGACGTTTGCCAAGATAGCCTTTATCTTCTTTTATGTCATGATGCTCTTTCCATTGATTCGAAAGATTTTAAAGATTTATTACCTCAATAAAATTGTCATTCCAGACTTTATCGTTGATTATGTGGAAGACAAGTATTGGCTTGTAGGTATAGTGGTTACTATTTTGGCTTTACTTCTATTTTACATTTCAGTGCGTTTCATGTTTGCCCTCCCTCAGCTTTTATTTGAGAAAAAAACAGTCAAAGAAGCAGTCAGATACAGTCTAGAGAAGACAAAAAATCACTCCTGGTTTTATATTTGGAACTTGCTTTGGATTATCGTCAAAACGTATCTATTTTTCATTCTTCTGTTGATTCCTATCTTAGCAAGTCAGGCACTGATGGATGGAGTGACTCATAAGGAATCTCTTGTAATGGGAATTATCAATTTTGTCTTAATTAAGAATTTCCACTATATGGCCTTGACCTATTTCCTTATTAAGTTTGTATCCTTCTTGACAGGTGAAGAACTAGAAATCACACCAAGGAGAAAGAAAGACCACTGGATGAGATGGGGAGTGATGGGCTGTGCCGGCATCTTTTTCGCTCTTGAGGGGTATGTCTATTTGGAAGCTCCAGTTGCCAATAAACCTTTAATTATCTCTCACAGGGGAGTATCTAATAAGAATGGTGTGCAAAATACAGTCCAATCTTTAGAAAAGACGGCTCAGTTATCTCCAGATTTCGTTGAGACGGATGTTCAGGAAACGAAAGATGGCCAGTTTGTCATGATGCATGATGCTAATATCAAGAATTTGACAGGAGTTAATGCCAATCCTCAGGATCTCACTTTGGAAGAATTAACCAAACTCGATATTTCAGAAAATGGCTATCATAGCAAGGTGTCTAGTTTTGATGACTATCTCAATAAAGCCAATGAATTGCATCAAAAACTCCTCATTGAAATTAAAACCAGTCGAAAAGATAGTCCAGATATGATGAAACGCTTTATGGAAAAATATGGAACGGTTCTTAAGCAGAATGGTCACCAAATGCAATCCTTGGACTACCATGTGATTGATCAGGTTTTAGCCTACGATACTCAAATTCCAGTCTTTTTTATCTTACCTTATAATAGTATTTTTCCAAGAACCAAGGCTACAGGTTATACCATGGAGTATTCAACTTTAGATGAAAATTTTGTCAACAAGCTTTGGAATACCGATCAGAAATTGTACGTGTGGACCATCAATAGTTCAGAGTCCTTTGATAAATCTGTTCATTTGGGTGCAGACGGCATGATAACGGATGACTTGGAAATGATTCAAGATCAGGTTACCATTGCCCAAGAAGACCCAGAGTATACTGAATTGCTTTTCAAACAGGCTATGGAATTCTTTGATTTTTAGTAAGCAAAAAGAGGAACAGTTGTTCCTCCCACGATAGGCAAGCATTCTCTTGAATGCTTGTTTTTCTTATGATTAGAATGGCAATTTTCCAGCGAAAGCGCCTAGTTTTTTCTTAGTCGTTTCATCGATTTGTTCAAGAGCAGAGTTGATGGCTTGAACAGTCATATCTGAAAGAGTTTCAAGGTCTTCTGGATCAACAACAGCTGGATTGAAGTCGATGCTGACAACTTTTTTGTCACCAGTTAGGGTCGCTTGGACAAGGTCTTGAGCAGATTTGCCAACAAATTGCATAGCAGCAAGTTCAGCTTGGCTTTGTTCCATTTGTTTTTGAAGTTTTTGTGCTTGACGCAT